>SLIM01000006.1 GCA_007135625.1 Gammaproteobacteria bacterium | reverse complement strand
TGAGAGCATGGGTGATTCTCCTTCTCGGGTTGTAGTGCAATATCCGATGGGATATAACGGTAGTGAAAAAAGTAGCGGGTGAAATTTTTGCAGCAAGTTGGGTGCCAACTCGCAAGGGGGCTTGCGACCACCGGCTCTACAAGGTCGGGAGCGCCTGCCTAATATTTTCTAAAGCCAAGGTATAATTGAAACGCTGCACCGCGTCGGCCAGCGCAGTATAGCGCTCACTGCCGAGAGCCGCTGTGAGCGCCGCCTGCTCGGCCATAAGCAGATGGCGGGCTTGGAGATTCCCGGAAGCGAGCAGCCCCTGCAGATGGTGCAGGAGCTGCGCCTGCTCGGGGCTGATCACCGCATCAGCGGCAACCACTTGCTGCGGTGCCTCGTGCAGAGCGGCATGCAGCTCGGCGATGAGCTTGGGCAGATGCGCGGCCAGAGGCGCAAGGGCCGCCTCTGCCGCCGACCGATCACCCCGCTTCAGGGCGGCCTCTAGCGCGACAGCCAGGGTATAGAGCGACAGCGCACCGACAGTGCCGGCAGTACCCTTCAGAGTGTGTGTCACCTGCTGCGCCCCGACCAGGTCATGCGCCCCGATCTGCTCGCTAAGATGCGCCACATCCTCACCGTGGCCATCGGCAAAAAGCTGAAGGAGACTCCGGTAGCTTTGCAGCCTACCGCCCACCCGTTTGAGGCCCACCTCCAGGTCGAGACCCTCAACCGCCGCCAGGCGAAGCCGTAGCGCGGTCTCGGCCTCGTCATCACCTCCTGCAACCGGCAGCGCAGCGGCGGGGTGGGTGATACCTGCGCCGCTGACTGGCTGAGAGGAGGGCAGCCACCGAAGCAGAGTGGCGTAGAGCTGGGCCGGTTCAACCGGCTTGGCGACATGATCGTTCATGCCAGCGGCGGCGCAAGCCTGCCGATCTTCGTCAAAGGCGTTCGCCGTCATCGCCAGGATCGGAATCTTCGCCCACCCCTTGAGCGCACGAATTGCACGGGTCGCCCCCAAACCGTCGAGGTTGGGCATCTGCATATCCATCAGCACCAGGTCGTAGCGATGCTTGCGGGCCAGATCCAGCGCCTCAACCCCATCCTCGGCAACATCGACCACCAGACCGACACTGCACAGTAGCTCGATTGCCACCTCGCGATTGACCGCGTGATCCTCAGCCAGCAGCAGACGGGCGCGATGTGACCGCTTGCGCAACTGCTGTTCGGCATCGGTCATGGCGATCTCCGGAGAGAGCGGAAGAGCCTTCCCGCGTTGCAGCCAGGCCGTGAACCAGAAGGTGCTGCCCTGCCCGGGGGCGCTCTCAGCACCCGCCTCGCCGCCCATCAGTTCGGCCAGACGCCGGGTGATAACCAGCCCCAGCCCGGTGCCACCATATTGGCGAGTGGTGGAGGCATCGACCTGGGTGAAAGCTTGGAACAGGTCGGCGAGGTGCTGCGGGGTAATGCCAATACCGCTGTCACGTACCTCAAAACGGAGCAGCAGGTCATCCCCCTGCTCCTCAAGCAGTTTGGCGGCGAGGGTAATAGAACCCTGCTCAGTAAATTTAAGAGCGTTGCCAGCGTAGTTGAGCAGCGCCTGGCGCAGACGCATGAGATCGCCCCGCAGCCAGAGCGGGAGAGGATCGGTTTCGATACGAATCTCCAGCCCCTTAGTGCTGGCAGCATCGCCAAGCAGGGAGCGCACCTGGTCGAGTACGACGGAGAGGGCGAAGTCGCCGGTTTTGAGTTGCAGCTTTCCCGCCTCAATCTTGGAGATATCGAGAATATCGTTAATGATCGAAAACAGATGTTTGCCAGCGGCATCAATCTTCTCCAGCCGCTCGGCCTGGGCCGCTGTCGCCTCACTCCGTAGCAGGTGGGTGAGTCCGAGAATAGCGTTGAGCGGAGTGCGAATCTCGTGCGACATATTGGCCAGAAAGCTGCTCTTGGCGCGGTTAGCCGCTTCGGCATCGTCACGCGCTTGTGACAGCTCATGGGTGCGGGAGCGCACCAGCTTTTCGAGGTCATCGCGGTACTGCGCCAGTTCAGCCTCCGCCCGTTTGCGCTCGGTGATGTCCACCGCTGATATGGCTAAATAGTTGGGGTTGTCGTGATCATCTCTTAGCAGGATGCCACTCATTAGCATGGGAAAGGTTGTACCATTACGGTGGAGGTGCCAAAGCTCACGCGGGGAGAAATAACCCTCGGTATGGAATAGACGGCTTGCCTGCTCGACACTCTCAAGCTGGTCGGCGCTATGAAAAACGGAGAGATGCTTACCAATCAGCTCCGCCGGGCGATACCCATGAATTTCAGCAAAAAACTGATTGACATAGACGAGATTTCCTTGAAGATCAGAGATCGCCTGTCCATACAGCGCGTTATCAGCAATAGTTCTGAATCTTCGGTTCTCCTCTTCGTGATCCTGTAAGGTGTGCATAGGAGTTGTAGAAAAGCTTTCAGTAGGGGCCTAACAGGGCAGCCAATGTTGCAGTATCGCCACAAGGGAAATAATTGAAACCGGCTTGGAGAGATAGTCATCCATTCCGACCTGCTGGCAGCGCTCACGATCTTCGCGAAAGGCGTTGGCGGTGAGGGCGATAATCGGAATCGGGGGACGCTGCTGCACGCGCTCCCAAGCACGAATCTGCTCGGTAGCGGCGTAGCCGTCGAGGATCGGCATCTGCAAATCCATCAAAATGACATCGATCTGCGCCTCCTCGTTAACCACGCACTCGACCGCAATCTCGCCGTTAGAAACAATCAGCATAGTAATCCCAAGCTGGGCCAGCATCAACCCCATGACTTGCTGATTATCCGGGTTATCCTCCACCACCAACACCCGCCCACTAAGCTGCGGCAGCCGCTCCAACCGCTCACCGGGCGTACCCTGGAGATCGCCACGTCGGCTCTGCGCCTCCGCTGGCAGCGGCTCTAGCGCAATCCGAAACCAGAAGCGGGAGCCGCCGCTAGGGTGGCTCTCCACCCCCACCTCGCCCCCCATCAACTGCGCCAGACTGTGTACAATAGAGAGTCCCAGCCCCGTCCCGCCAAACTCACGGGTGTTGGAGTCATCGATCTGGCTGAAGGGGCGAAACAGCAGCCCCATCTTCTCCGGTTCAATGCCGATGCCACTATCGCGAACCACAAACTCCAGCAACGCCTTTTCGCCCTCGCGGGCGACCACCTGCCCTACCACCTCAACCATGCCCTGCTTAGTAAACTTAATGGCATTATTGATCAAATTGGAGAGCATCTGCTGCAAACGGTGGGGATCGCCCCGGT
>SLIM01000239.1 GCA_007135625.1 Gammaproteobacteria bacterium | reverse complement strand
GCCTCCACCTGCTTAACCACATGCGGGGTGTCGTCAATCTCCACCACCATCCCCCGCTTCAAATCACTTGCTTTCGGCACACGCTAACTCCCAAAGTTTTTTAACCCGCAACCCAAAACCCTTAACCCTTAACCCTTAACCCTTAACCCTTAAACCTTAACCCTTAACCCCTAACCCCCCCCTTATCCCGCTCAATCAATGCGTAAGCAGAGTGATTATGGATCGACTCAAAGTTCTCCGACTCCACCGTATAGGCGGTAATACGCTCATCAGCATTCAGGCGACCGGCGACATCACGCACCATATCCTCCACAAATTTTGGATTATCATACGCCCGCTCGGTGACATGCTTCTCATCGGGACGCTTGAGCAGGCCATACAACTCGCAAGAGGCCTCCTGCTCGACCATCTCGATAATCTCCTCAATCCAGATGAAGCCACGGGTACGCACCTGAACCGTGACATGGGAGCGTTGGTTATGCGCACCGCGCTCCGAGATCTTGCGAGAGCAGGGGCAGAGGCTGGTAACCGGGACGACCGCCCTGATATCCAGGATTGGCTCGCCCCGGTGAATCTCACCGATTAGCGTAACATCATAATCCATCAAGCTACGCACCCCGGAGACTGGGGCCGTTTTGTTGATAAAATAGGGGAAATTCATCTCAATATGGCCCGAGTCGGCCTCCAGGCGCACGGCCATTTCGGCCAGCATCTCCTTAAACGACTCGACACCTATCTCCTTTTCGTGGCTATTGAGGATCTCCACAAAGCGGGACATGTGAGTTCCCTTGAAATTATGCGGCAGATTCACATACATATTGAAGGTGGCAACCGTATGTTGCTCCCCATCACTGCGATCTTGAACCCGCACTGGGTGGCGAATATCTTTGATACCGACCTTATTGATAGCGATACGGCGCTTATCCTCACTGCTTTGTACGTCGGCGATTTCGCAGTTGGCACCTGGTTGTCCAGTCACGGGCTTGAACCTCTCGGGTTGGCCGAGCGTCGGCTATCGAAGCAGACGCGGGCGGTGGTTGTCAGGCTCTCTCTGTAGGATTGGCGGAGAACACAGGGGGCGGATTATCCCGCCTTTGCGATTGTATCGCAAGGTGCAATCGCCAATTACCAGAGTCTACTGGGTAGATGGCGGCGGCGGTCGAAAAAACAATCGACCCCAATCAATACAAATCTAGCAGTTACTGTTCCGCATAAGCGAGTAGAATACTCGGTCTTTACATCGACAAGCACGGGGCAGTATGTTTGCACGCATTCGAGAAGATATCGGCTGTGTCTTCGAGCGAGACCCAGCGGCACGCCACTGGTTCGAGGTGATCACCACCTATCCTGGGCTTCATGCGCTGTTTTTTCACCGCATCGCCCACTGGCTATGGCAGCGGAGGCTGTGCTGGCTAGCCCGCTGGCTCTCCGGGCTTGGCCGCTGGTTCACTGGCATTGAGATTCATCCAGGCGCCCAACTCGGACGACGCTTTTTCATTGACCATGGCATGGGTGTTGTCATCGGGGAGACCGCCGTGGTCGGCGACGACTGCACCCTCTATCACGGAGTCACCCTCGGCGGCACCAGTTGGCAGAAGGGCAAACGCCATCCGACCCTTGGGCGCGGCGTGGTCGTCGGTGCCGGGGCCAAAGTCCTCGGGCCGATTGAGATTGGCGACAACGCCCGCATCGGCTCTAACGCCGTGGTGGTAAAGCCGGTACCTGCCGGGGCCACCGTGGTCGGGGTGCCGGGGCGTTTGGTGGGAGTGAGCGGCGGTGCCGCCGCCCACCGCGAGCAGATCGCCGATAAGCTGGGCTTTGATGCCTACGGGGTTACCCAAGATGCTCCCGACCCGGTGGCCCACGCCATTAACTGCATGTTGGATCACATTCACGTGATGGATCGGCGGATGCAGAGCATGTGCGAGGCACTCAAACGCCTAGGCGCAGAACCGGAGGAGGGGCAGGAGGGGTGGAGCCTGCCCGAGATCGAGGCTTGTGAACTCGCCTCCACCGCCGAAGAGCTGCTTAAGATTCGCTCCACGCCTAAGCAGAAGGAGTCCAGCGGCGACAAAATCGAACCGCCTTCGGGTTGAGAACGGCGCAGGGAGCGCCCACCTTATAGTTGACCATTTTGGTTGGATAAGGGGCGCGAAAGCGATGACCATGGGGAGAGAGAGCCATTGAAGCTAACCACAAAGGGGCGCTATGCCGTCACCGCCATGCTTGACCTCGCCCTGCACGGCGGTGTCGGCAAAGCTCCGGTACCTCTTGCCGAGGTCTCTAGGCGGCAGCGCATCTCTCTCTCCTACTTGGAACAGATTTTTTTGCTGCTGCGCCGCCGCAACCTAGTGGTTAGTGTGCGTGGACCGGGCGGCGGCTACCGCCTGGGGCATCCGGCGGAGGAGATTAGCATCGCCGCAATCGTTGCGGCGGTTAACGAGAGTGTCGATACCACCGCCTGCGGCGGAGCGCAAAACTGCAAAGAGGAGCAGGTCTGCTTGAGCCACCAACTTTGGTCTGCGCTAAGCGAGCGGATTCGTGACTACCTCACTGCGGTTACGCTGGCACAACTGATGCAGCGCAACTCGCCAAGGTTATGCGCTGGCGAGAGGGAGGGGTATCGCAGCCTTACGACTGCGCCGGTTGAGGCGAAGCAATGTTTTGTTACTGATGATGGAGTCGACCATGAAGCTACCGATCTACCTGGACTACTCGGCCACCACTCCGGTCGATCCCAGGGTTGCTGAAAAGATGTGCCACTGCCTTACCCTCGAAGGCAACTTCGGCAACCCCGCCTCCCGCTCCCACCCCTACGGCTGGCAAGCCGACGAAGCGGTGGAACAGGCACGCCGCCAGGTTGCCGAGCAGATTGGTGCCGATCCTAAGGAGATCGTCTGGACTTCCGGCGCGACCGAGTCGGACAACCTCGCGATTAAAGGAGCCGCTCACTTCTACAGCAAGAAGGGGCGCCACCTGATCACCTGCAAAACAGAACATAAAGCGGTACTCGATACCTGCCGCCAACTGGAGCGCGAAGGGTTTGAGATCACCTACCTCGACCCCGAACCCAATGGCCTGATCGACCTCGCCAAACTAGAGGCGGCGATGCGTGACGATACGATTTTGGTATCCATCATGCACGTCAATAACGAGATCGGCGTGATTCAAGAGATCGCCGCCATCGGCGAACTGACCCGTAGCCGCAAGATTCTGTTCCATGTTGATGCCGCCCAGAGCATCGGCAAAGTCCCCCTCGATATGCAGCAGATGAAGGTAGATCTGCTCTC
>SLIM01000166.1 GCA_007135625.1 Gammaproteobacteria bacterium | reverse complement strand
GCCATCGACCACCCGCCCTTAACCCTTAACCCTTAACCCTTAAAACCCTTAACCCTTAACCCTTAACCCTTAAAACTCTTAACCCCCTTAACCCTTCTTGCAGAACGCAGCAGTCCCGAGTAAAATAGATCGAGTAACGGTTCCCCATGCTATAACAAGCTGGGGTTAAAAGGGAATCTGGCGATCTCCGGCGAGATCGAACCAAACTGTCCCCGCAACTGTGAACGGTCAGGGTCGTGCCAAAGCACCCCCGCCCCCTTCGAGCAAGCCACTGGCCTACGGGCCGGGAAGGCAGAACGGGGCGCAAGCCGTGAGTCAGGAGACCTGCCGTTAGCGCGTCGCGAACCCACCGAACGGGGCATTTGGTGGAGCGGGACTTCCGTACTCCGACGCATTTTTATTGCGTGGCGTATGGGAGTACCCCGGTAGTCGAGGTCTGCTCCTGTCGCCTTGTCTACCGTTTTTATTGTACAGGAGATTCCGCATGGTACTGCCCACCCGTTCCGGTTACGTCCGACTGCTCCCACTGCTCGCACTGCTCAACCCCGCCCCCTTCGCCCTGGCCGCCGCGCTAGATGGCACCCTAAACGTCACCGCCGCCCGCACCGCCCGCACCGCCGACCAGACCCTCGCCGCCGTCACCGTACTGGATCGAGAAGCGATTGAACGCTCCCAAGCCCTCGACCTGCTCACCCTGCTCAACGGTCTAGCCGGGGTGAGCAGCTACTCCAGCGGCGGGTACGGCAGCGTCGGCGGGGTACAGTTGCGCGGCAGCGACAGCGGCCATCTGCTCCTGCTGATTGACGGGGTACCCGCCAGCTCGGCGACCCTCGGCACCCCGCCGTGGCACACCCTGCCGCTGGGACTGATTGAACGGGTCGAAATTGTGCGCGGGCCGCGCTCCCACCTCTACGGCTCACAAGCGATTGGCGGAGTGATTCAGGTCTTTACCCGCGAGCAGAGTACTCCCCAGTTGGCGCTCACCGCCGCCAGCCACGCTACCGGACAAATCACCGCCAGCGGTGGCTTTAGCGGCGAGAAGACCCGCCTGGCGCTCACCCTCTCCGGGATCAACAGCGCCGGGTTCGATGCCACGGTGGGCAACCACCCCGACCGTGATGGCAGCCGCAGCCTCTCCCTGGGCGGAGTCCTGCACCACCGCTTCACCCCCGCCTGGAGCTACGACCTGCGCCTCAATCGCACCGATCAGCGCAGCGACTACGACGGCTGGCAGGCGGAGGATCTCTACCGCGCCGACTACCTCCGTCAAACCCTGAGCAGCGCCCTGCATTTTACCCAGGAGAGTGGGGCGCAGGGGAGTTTGCGTGCCAGCCGCTTTCTCGACCAGCACCAGGATCGGGTCAACACCCTCCCCACCAGCCGCTTTGACACCCGCCGCGATCTGCTCGCGCTGCAAGGAGAACAGCCGCTGTTTGGCGACGGGCTGCTGGTCGGCGGGGTCGAGTGGAGCCGCGAGCGGGTGGCGGGGAGCAACCACTATCTGCACCATCAGCGCGACCAGCACGCGCTGTTTGGCGAGTTGCAAGGGCGCTACCGGCAGCTCGATCTCTCCGCCGGGCTGCGGCGTGACCACTTCACCACCCTCGGCAGCAAAGTGACCGGCAATCTGGCACTCGGCCACGACCTGCGCAGCGGGGTACGCCTCACAGCCGCGCTCGGCACCGCCTTCAAGGCTCCCAGCTTTAACGACCTCTACTACCAGGACAGTTGGGGTTCTAACGGCAACCCCGCGCTGCTCCCGGAGCGCTCGCGCACGCTCGAAGGGGGGGCGAGTGGGCCGCTCTCCGGCGCGGGGAGCTGGGAGCTGCGGCTGTTTCACAACCGCATTGATGAGCTGATTCAGTGGAGCGAGGTGGAGCCGTGGGTGTGGCAGCCGCAAAACCTCGCCGCAGCACAGATCAAAGGAGTAGAGCTGCGCATCGCCCAAGCGCTGGCGGGTGGGGTGTTGGCGAGTGAGTTGACCCTGCTGGAGGCACTCGACCGCGACCATCGCCACTGGCTACCGCTGCGCACCCCGCGCCAACTGCGCTTCGACTACGACCGCCAAGTTGGCCGTTGGGCGTGGGGCGGCAGTTGGCGGCTGCGCGGGTCGAGCTATGCCGATCGCGCCAATCAGCAGCGGTTGGCAGGGCAGGGTCTGCTCGATCTGCGCAGTAGCTACCACTTCGACCGCCGCTGGCAACTGCGTGCTGGAGTGCGTAACCTGTTCGATCACGACTACCGTAGCGTCTCCCCCAGTTATCAGACCCCAGGGCGGGAGTTCTTTTTGACTCTGCTCTATCGCGGCGGCTAACGGTGGGGCGCTGGCTGCTTGCGGTGCTGCTGCTGTTGCCACTGCCGCCGCTGGTCGCCGCACCGCAGCGGGTGGTCTCGCTCAATGTGTGTAGCGACCAACTGCTGCTGCTGCTTGCCGATGCGCAGCAGATCGCCGGTCTCAGCAGCTTGGCGCGTGATCCCGAACTCTCCTACCTGGCCGATGCAGCGGCGGGTTATCCCGCTGTCGGCCTCGCTAGCGAACAGCTTCTGACCCTGCAACCCGATCTGGTGCTGGTCTCCAGCTACACCCCTCGGGCGCTGGTCGAGCGGCTGGGCGAGCGCGGGGTGGCGGTGTTGACCCTGCCCAATGTGGAGAGTAGCGACGGCATTCGCGAGAACCTGCGCACTCTCGCCCGTCACCTCCAGCAGGTGCCACGCGGTGAGGCGCTGATTGCCACGTTGGAGCAGCGGCTGGCCAGCAGCGCTCCACCCCCATCTTCCGCTCCGCGAGCGCTCTTTTTGCAGCCCAATGGCTACACCAGCGGGAGCGGTACCCTGCAAGATGAGGCGCTACAGCGGGCGGGGTGGCACAACGCCGCCCGCGACTTAGGGTTAGAAGGCTACCGCCCGCTAACGCTGGAGCAGCTTATCTTGCTCAATCCCGATCAGATCATCACCTCCACCCCACTTGAGCGGCGCAACGCGCTGGCCCTGCGCATCCTCCACCACCCCGCTTTGCAGCGAATCGGCCAGCAGCGACCGCTCCACACCATCGACTACCGCTACTGGATCTGCGCCGGGCCGATGCTGGCCGATGCGGTCGAGCAGTTGCGCCAGCTTCGCCACGCCTTCGACGCTTCCGCCCGGCTTCCGTGATGCGATCCCCTCGGCTCCCGCTGCACCTCGCCCTGACCCTGTTGCTGGTGGTGCTGCTCATCGCCTCGCTGTGGGTTGGTGAGGTGGCGATTCCCGCCAGCGAAATGTGGCACCTGCTGCGCGGTGAGGGGTCGCCGCTGTTCGCCACGATT
>SLIM01000114.1 GCA_007135625.1 Gammaproteobacteria bacterium | reverse complement strand
CGCACCTTGTCCTTATAACCCACTGATTCGAATAAATGATTATGTTTTTCTATAGTCATACGTAAAAAAACTATCTTTTGAATCAGTGTTTTGCGCGGGGGGTGCGGAATGTGGGTTACTGCTTTGGTAACAAAAGTTTTCGGCTGTTTGAGGTGGCGTAAATTGCGCCTTGACAGCCCCTTCGCACGAAGAGCATACTACCATTTAGGCGGCTGGATTTCCTATCCTTCAACGCCTTCCACCACTAACGGGGAAAACTGTTATGAAAAAACTGGTTGCCATTTTACTCTTCACCCTAGCATCGCCTCTGTTTGCCGCCAAAGAGACCTCGATCCTCATTGCCTTGGAAGAACCCATGCCGGGAGACATTAAAAGCGGCATTACCAACCTTAGAGGTTGGGCAGTCACCCCTTGGAGCGAGTCCCCGATTGTTAAAATACAACTATTCCACAACGGTGTATACCGCTTCGATATCCCCTACGGCGCTCCACGGAGCGATGTCTGTAACAGCCACCGCGTTCCAAACTGTGCCTCATCCGGGTTTTCCATGTCCTATAACTACAATAATCTTGCGCCTGGCAGTCACACCCTTACGGTTCGTGCAGTAGACCTTTACGGCAATTATAACGATGCCAGCTCCCGCTTTAGCGTCACCCGTTTTCATGATGCCTATATCCGAGACTCGGATAGCATTGACTTCGCTGTCTCAAAGGTCTCGCTCCCCAGCGCCCAGAGTGGCAATATTCACGACAAGCGGATCTATCTGGAAAATGTGTTTGTCAGTGGCCGCTGCTACGATTTGATCCTCAATTGGTATACCCCGATTCAGGGTTGGCGGAGTGAGAATGTCGTTGAGATTCATAAGGACTATTGCGAGTAGAAGGTGGGCCTCCTCGTCGCATAACGGCATTGCAGACCGTTATACCCACATTCCGCCCCCCCCCGTGCAACGCACTGATTCAAAGATGTATTTTCTTTACCGCTTTAGACGGGCAAAGGCAGCAGCAAGCGCGGTCTCCCCGCCCGCCGGGGAGGAGTCCCGCGCAGCGGCAGGGCGTTGGGTCGGCGGCTTACCGCGCCGCTCGCGACGCGGGCCGGGGGAGTGGGCGGGCTGCTCCTGCTGCTGGCTGCGCGGATCATCCGCCAGGCGCATCGACAGGGCGATCCGCTTGCGCGGAAGATCGACCTGCATCACCTTCACCCGCACCACCTCTCCCGCTTTGACCACCTGATGGGGATCTTTCACAAAGTGATCGGCGAGGGCGGAGATGTGGACTAGCCCATCTTGATGCACTCCGATATCGACAAACGCCCCGAAGTTCGTCACATTGGTCACCACCCCCTCCAGCACCATCCCCGGCTCCAGGTCGCCAAGTCCCTCTACCCCTTCACGAAACGCGGCGGTCTTAAACTCCGGGCGCGGATCACGCCCCGGCTTCTCCAGCTCCTTCAGGATATCGCGCACCGTCAGCTCGCCAAAACGTTGATCGACCAAGCGCTCCAGCGGAAGCTGGCGGAGCAGCGAGGGGTTACCGATGACTGCGGCGAGCGGCTTGCCGGTCTGGTCGAGAATGCGCTCCACCAGGGGGTAGGCCTCGGGATGGACTGCCGAGCCATCCAGCGGATTATCCCCCTCGCGAATGCGTAAAAAACCGGCGCACTGTTCAAAGGTCTTCTCCCCCAGGCGCGGCACCTTCAGCAGCTCCTTGCGGTTGCGAAAGGCACCATTGTGATCGCGATAGCTCACTACATTGGCAGCGAGTCCGGCGGAGAGACCGGCCACCCGGGTTAGCAGCGGGGCCGAGGCGGTATTCAGGTCAACCCCGACCCGGTTCACACAATCCTCCACCACCGCATCCAGGGTACGCGCCAGCTTAGGTTGCGAAACGTCGTGCTGATACTGTCCGACTCCAATCGCCTTGGGGTCGATCTTCACCAGCTCGGCGAGGGGATCTTGCAGCCGCCGGGCAATTGAGACCGCCCCGCGCAGCGAGACATCCAGCTCGGGGAACTCCTGCGCCGCCAGCTCTGAAGCGGAGTAGACCGAGGCTCCCGCCTCACTGACAATAATCTTTTGCAGCTTCAACTCCGGGTGGCGCTTGATCAACTCCGCGGCGAGCTGATCGGTCTCCCGCGAAGCGGTGCCGTTGCCAATCGCCAGCAGGCGCGGCTGATGGGTCGTTGCCAGGGTCGCCAGGGTCGCCAGCGCCGCCTCCCACTGCCGCTGCGGAACGTGGGGATAGATGGTGGTGGTTGCTACCAGCTTTCCGGTGGCATCGACCACCGCCACCTTCACTCCGGTGCGCAGCCCCGGATCGAGACCGATCACCCCGTGGTTACCGGCTGGCGCGGCGAGCAGCAGATCTTGCAGATTACGGGCAAAGACCCGAATCGACTCCTCCTCGGAGGCATCACGCAGGCGATTTTTCAGATCGAGATCAAGATGGGTCGAGATCTTCACCCGCCAGGCCCAGCGGACACTCTCTTGCAGCCAGCGATCCCCCGCTCGCCCTTGGTCGCGAATCCCGAAATGGGCGGCGATCTGCCGCTCCATCACCCGCACCTCACTGCTCTTCAGCCCCTCATCCTCGGGCATCTCCAGGTTCAGGGTCAGCACCCCCTCGTTGCGCCCGCGCAGCAGCGCCAAGACGCGGTGCGACGGAATCCGTGGCAGCGCCTCGCGATAGTCGAAGTAGTCGGAGAACTTCGCCCCCTCCTGCTCTTTGCCCGGCACCACACTAGAGCGCAGCACCCCGTCGTCCCAGAGCCGCTCACGCAGCCCGCCGACCAGCTCGGCATCTTCGGCGAAGCGCTCCATGACGATCTGCCGCGCCCCCTCCAGCGCCGCCGCCACATCACCAACCCCTTGGTCTGGGTTAAGGTAACCGGCCGCCACCTGCTCCGGGTTCTGCTCCGGGTCTGCCAACAGCCGCTCCGCCAGTGGCTCCAGCCCCGCCTCGCGGGCGATCTGCGCCTTGGTCCGCCGCTTCTTCTTAAACGGCAGGTAGAGATCTTCCAAGCGGGTCTTGGTCTCCGCCGCCAGCAGCGCCTGGCGCAGCGCCGGGGTGAGCTTGCCCTGCTCCTCAATGGTTGCCAAAATCGTCGTGCGTCGCTCCTCCAGCTCCGTAAGGTAGCCGAGACGCTCCTCCAGGGTGCGCAGTTGGGTATCGTCCAAGCCGCCGTGTGCCTCCTTGCGGTAGCGAGCGATAAAGGGGATCGTCGCCCCTTCGTCTAACAGGCGAATGACCGCCTCGACCTGCTCCGGGCGGCACTGCAACTGTGCAGCGATTTGTGCGGGAATGGATAACATCGGTTGGCTCTGCCCCCTGACTGGTGATGATCACAGTGAGATGAAGGCGCGGATTCTACCCGATAGCGGGGCGAAACGCGAAGCGTTCTCTCTTTGACAGCTCCACAGGATAAAGATATACTTTGCGCTGTGCGGTGACATTTTCTCGCCTTTTGGAGCTCTGTTCCTTCACTGAGCGCAAAAAATGGCCCAGGTCGTGCTGAATTTTGGCCCCGGCGTGTTCTCCACTCCAAAGAATGAGTAACAATAAATGTGGCATGTTATTTGCGACTGGCTGCCTTTTTGGCCTTGATCACAGTTCCGACCACCTTGACCGCTCACAGCGAAAGTTCCGCCGTAAGTAGCTGAGTCCTTCGGGCGAAATGCCCCGCTTGACACTCTCCGATCAAGGTATTGGCAGGAAGAATGGCCAAGGCCGCCTTTTTCACCGCGAATCAATGTGCGAGGCGCTGCTGGATGAAATTCGCCAAGGCAAACGAATTCAAATTTAGGGAGACTCGTGATATGAAGATTACGATAAAGAATTTAGGCGCTATAAAACAGGCAGAGTTCACCCTCGGGGAGCTGACGATAATCTGCGGCGGAAATAATACCGGGAAGACCTACGCCACTTATGCGCTATTTGGTTTTTTGTCATTTTGGCGTAATGCTTTTTCAATCAAGGTGCCGGATGGAGAGGTTCGATGCCTGTTGAATGAAGGAAGCGTTGATCTGGATATCCAAGACTATATTGGCAATGCGCAGTCAATCCTCAAAAAAGGCTGCGCAGCCTTTACCGAGCAACTGCCCCACGTTTTTGCCTCCTCGGATAAACATTTTTCCGAAAGCCATTTCTCAGTTGATTTGGATTCAAGTGACATTCAGCCAATTCCAACTTTTGAACGCACAATGGGAGCAGCAAAAACACAGTTGTTTTCTATCTCGAAAAAAGCGGACTCAGCGCTGGTTACGGTTTCACTGCTGGTAGAGAAAGAGAAAGTCAGAATATCGCAGGATATTATAAGTCAAATCATTGGAGATGCTCTAAAAGATATCGTGTTTGGTCGCCTGTTCCCCCATCCATTTATTGCTAGTGCGGAACGAACCGGTGCAGCGATATTCAGGAAGGAACTCAATTTCGCACGCAACAGACTACTGGAAGAAATGAGTTCCATGGAAAAAGACATAAATCCTTTGGAATTGCTTTCAAAGGTTTATACCGACTATGCGCTGCCTGTTCAGTCAAATGTTGACTTCACGCGCCAGCTTGAAAGGCATGCTAAAAAGGATAGCTTTATCGCCAAGAAACACCCTGAAATACTCGGTGACTTCGCGGACATCATTGGTGGTGACTATCTCGTTACAAAAAACGACGATCTTTATTACGTCCCCAAGGGCAAACGCATCAAGTTAACGATGGATGAAAGTTCAAGCGCGGTACGCTCGCTATTGGATATCGGATTCTACCTTCGCCATGTGGCTGCCCCCGGCGACCTGCTAATGGTCGATGAGCCAGAGCTGAATCTTCATCCGGAAAACCAAAGACGTGTCGCTCGCCTTTTTGCACGATTGGTGAATGTCGGAATCAAGGTGTTTATCACGACGCACAGCGACTATATACTCAAGGAGCTAAATACCTTGATTATGCTTAATCAAGGAGAAGAGCGACTAAAGGCTCTTGCCGAGCGCGAGCGTTACAAGGCTTCTGAAATGCTGAAGTCTGACAAGATAAAAGCTTATATAGCAGAAGAGGCGCTTATTAAGCTCGATGGAGCAAAGAAAAAAGGACGCTATCAAACTCTGGTTCAAGCCAATATTGACAGCAGGCTTGGGATAGAGGCGCGTAGTTTCGATACAACTATTGAAGAGATGAATCGTATCCAGGAGGAAATTGTTTGGGGAGGAGATGCATAATGTCTGATAGGCAAATCCTCTCTGAGCTGATTGCAGAATCCGCACAGGTTTCCCACGAAAATCATGTATACGGGCAGCGAGTCGTCAAACTCCAGGAGGCAGGTGTTGAGGGTTCTCTCTCCGAGATCCGTAACATACCCTCCGATGCTCTTGTTATCAAGGCTGACGCATTTCCTGCTCCAAGAGCCTTTTTTAAAGGCGAAAAAGGAGAGTGCAAACGGGCCGATTTCATTATTATTAGCGAAGAAAAAAGGGTCATTTTGTATATTGAGCTGAAGGCTGGCGAAAAGGATGCCAGCCATATCATTAAACAACTCAAGGGGGCTTCCTGTGTGATCTCCTATTGTAGAGAAATTGGCAAGCAGTTTTGGGGCGAAGCCCAGTTTCTTGACGACTACACACATCGCTACATTGGCATGGTGAATTTAAGTATTAGCAAAAAGCCATCACGCTATAAGTCCGCGCCGCTGCATGACTCTCCGGAACGGTTTATGAAAATATCGTCGCCCCACCATCTCCAGTTCAGAGAATTAGCTGCGTTGTAGCTATGGAAACCAAAAAACTCAAAAAAATTCGCGCAAGTAGCCCGACGCAGCCTGTTTGCGCCCTGCGCTTTATGGATATGAACCGCTATAATCGGGTCAATAGGGTCTCTTCACAGTTGAAATTTCAGCCCCGCTGAATCGCCTCCCGCAGACCGGAGTTGCGTTGAATATGGCGTTTAATCCACTGTTTAAGGAGGTTTTCAGGGGCGCTAATGCGCAGTTGTGCGATGGAGCGGGTGAGTGCGGTGTAGATTAATTCGCGAGTTAGAATAGGGTTGTCATGGTGAGGGAGGAGCAGTAGGGTTTGGTAAAACTCGCTGCCTTGGCTTTTGTGAACACTAATGGCAAAGGCGGTCTGGTGGGCCGGGAGGCGGGTCGGGGAGAGGGCGAGCAGGTCGCCGTTAGGACGTTGGAACCAGACCTTGAGCTGATTGGGATTTTCCGCGCTGGGGAGGGTGATGCCGGTGTCGCCGTTAAAGAGTCCGAGGGGGTAGTGGTTGCGCAGGATGATCACCGGGCGACCGGGATACCAAGGGGTCGGGTGGGGTGGAATAAGGCCGCTGTGGCGCAGGTGCTGCTCAATCGCTTGGTTAATCCCGCTAACTCCGCTGGGGCCGTCACGCAGTGCGCAGAGGCAGCGGAAGCGTTCCAGTTGGGCAAGGTGGGCGCTGGGGGGGAGGTCGGCCTGCTGGCGGATCGGCTCCAGCAGTGGGCGGTAGCACGCGGCGGCGTACCGGGCGGCGGAGGTCGCTGGCTCCAGCAGGGCGATTTCGGGGTGGTCGGCGGCGTGGAGCAGGGCCAGGGCGGCGCGGCTGTCGCCTCGGTTGACTGCGCTGGCGAGCTGTCCAATACCCTGCTCGGCGGCGAAGCGGTGGCTCTGCTGCAGGGTGATAATGGCGTCGCCGAGGGAGTCTGCGTGGAGCGGGACTGCCGCAAGATCGCAGCCACTCACCTCGCTCAGCACGCTACGCTGCTCGGGCGAAAGTCCACCGTCGAGGCTGGAGAGTTCGGCGAGGACTGCCCCCGCTTCGACCGAGGCGAGCTGGTCGCGGTCGCCGAGGAGGATGACGCGGGTCGCGTCGGGGAGGGCGGCGAAGAGGGTGCTGATCAGGGCGAGGTCGATCATCGAGGCCTCGTCAATGACAATGGCATCGAAGGGGAGGGGGTGGTTCGGGTGGTAGCGAGGGGGGCCGCCTTCGCGTTGAATCCCGAGCAGGCGGTGGAGCGTGACCACCTGTTCGGGGAGCCGCTCACGCAGTGCCGGGGTGACGGCAAGCGCCGCTTTCTGCTGGCGGATCGACTCCTGAAGACGTACCGCTGCCTTGCCGGTCGGGGCGGCCATGGCGATGCGCAGCGGCTGCGGGTCGGCCTGTTCGAGGAGCAGCGCGAGGATTTTAATCACGGTGGTGGTCTTGCCGGTACCGGGGCCGCCAGTGATTAGGGTGAAGCGGTGGAGCAGGGCGCTGGCGGCGGCGATGCGTTGCCAGTCGATGGTGTCGCTGGGTGGCGGGCCGAAGAGGCGGGTGAGTGCCGCTTGCAGCCAGCCGGGGTCGGGGGCGGGGGGCGGTTGCTGATGGCGGCGCAGGATGGCGCTGGCGAGGCGCTGTTCGTAGACCCAGTAGCGTTGCAGGTAGAGACGACCGGAGGGGTCGAGGATTAGCGGGCGGTAGGGGAGGGGGCGCTCCTCGCTACAGGCGACGGCGCTGGAGTTGCGCAGGTGCTGTTGCCACTTGATCGGGTCGGGGAGGAGGGCGCTCTCGCTAGTGCCAGCGGGGAAGCGACGACCTCCTTCCTGATGGAGTTGAATGCAGGTGTGACCCTCGCCAGCGCGGTAGCTCACCAGCGCGGCGGCGAGGGCGAGGCTCTCATCGGCCTGTGGGTCGCTTGCCGTGATCAGGCGGGCGAAGTGGTCGTCAAGCGGGCGGATCGCTCCGCTGTGACGCAGATGGGTGAGGGCAAGGTTGGTCATGGTGTCGCTGCGATGGGGGGCGGGCGTGCAGCCCTTGGCCCACTACTTCTCGCTTGGCTCCTTGCTTGGCTTCTCGCTCGGCTCTTCGCTCGGCTCTTCGCTCGGCTCTTCGCTCGGCTCCTCGCTTGGCTGCTCGCTCGGCTTTTCGCTTGGCTTTTCGCTTGGCTGCTCGCTCGACTCCTCGCTTGGCTGAAAAATGCGTTGCAGAAAGTCTTGGGTCTCCTGCCAGGACTTTTTGTCCGCCTCGGCGTGGTAGGCGAGGGGTAGCCCGAAGGTCTCGCCGAGGCGGTCGGCATCGGGGTTGGTGAAGCTATGTTTTGCTTCGGGGTAGTTGATCAGGCGAAAATCGACCCCGGCACGCTCCATCTCCTGCTGAAAGGCCTCGATCTGCTCCTCGCTGACCATCGGATCGGCGGCACCGTTAGCGACTAGGATGGCTGCTTTCACCACTCCCGGCTGGGCGGTGGTGGAGGCTTCGAGGCTGCCGTGAAAACTCACCACCCCGCGCAGATCGATCCCTTGGCGAGCCATCTCTAGCACGACTCCGCCGCCGAAGCAGTAGCCGATGGCGGCGATCTGCGCGGAATTGACGCTCTCCTGCTGGCGCAGCAGCTCCTGTGCCGCGAGGAAGCGCTGCCGCATCAGCGGGAGGTTACTGCGCACCGCCCCGGCGAAAGCACCGGCCTCCTTGGGGTGGTCGGCTCTCTTGCCTTCGCCGTACATGTCCACTGCGAAAGCGGTGTAGCCCATCGCGGCGAGCAGATCGGCCCGTGTGCGGGCGTAGTCGTTGTGTCCCCACCACTCATGCACCACCAAAACGCCGGGACGCTCTCCTGCAATGCTGGAGTCGTAGACGAGGTAGCCCTGGAGGGTGGCGTTGCCCGCTGGGTAACTGATCTCTTGGCGGATTAACTCGGCGTATAGGCTGGTGCTGGTGAAGAGCAAGGTGGCAGCAAGGGTCAAAAAGCGGATCATTGGTCAGGTCTCCCGGTGTGGGTTACAAGGTGGATGGGGAGATTGTTGCAGCTTGTGGTTGGGAGTGCAAGCGTGGTTTTGCGAGTGGCTTGCGTCACGCCTTGACCGCTTCCTGGGGCGGGGGTATACTCGGACACAGAGGGTTGGATTTCCAATCCTTTTTGACGACTCCAAGATCTGCCCTGCGCCCAAGGATAAACCATGACCTGCCTAAAAACACCCTCGTTTGCACTTATTCTGCTCCTTGCGCTGGTTGCCTTTTCGGCCCAGGCGCAGTTTGTACGCACCGAAGCCGTCATTTTCCAGGATGACCTGAGCCAGGAGCGGCTTGGTGAGTTTCCCTCCCGCTGGGATCTAGTCCAAGGCAGCGCTGAAGTGGCACATCACGACGGAACGCCGGTCATCGCGTTCCTGCGCACCCAAACAAGGGTGCGCCCGCAGCTTGAGATCACCGAGCTACCAGAGAGCTTTTCCATCGAACTGGACTACCTGATGAACGACTTCACGCAACACAGTTACGAGATCCGGTTCATGGACAGTCGCGGTCGGCGTTCGGCTACGCTGTACGTCAATGGTGAAAAGATATCGCTGTCCACGTCACGAGGCGGCAAGATTGCCGAGGGCAACACCCCATTCACCAGCGCCACCTTCCGGCCTGGCTGGCGACAATTGGCCTTGTCCTTCGAGAAAGGGCAAATGAGGGCTTTCCTCGACGGGCAGCGGACGCTGCATGTCCCGCGTTTGGATACCGAGCTGAACAGCTTCGTCATTCAAGGGGGAAGGCCCGCTAATGCCCGCCCGGATGCCAACGCATTCATTCGCAACCTGGTTCTCGCCGAGGGTGGCCTATCGCTCTATGAGCAGGTGCTCTCGGAGGGGCGCTTCACCACCAACGACATCCATTTCGATGTCAACCGGGCCGATATCCGGCCCGAATCCATGACCATTATTCACCAGATCTCTTACCTGCTTCAGGATCATCCCGAGCTGCGTTTTTCGATTGAGGGACATACCGACAGCGACGGCAGCGAAAGCCTGAACCAGCAACTCTCCCAGCAGCGTGCGGAAAGCGTCATGCGTCGACTGGTCGAGATGGGCATCGCACCAAATCGTCTAACCGCCACCGGCTATGGCGAATCACGGCCCATCGCCGATAACAGCACTACCGAGGGCAAGGCCAGAAACCGGCGCGTCGAATTCGTCGTTCAATAAAGCGGGAAACAGGCCGAGGAGCGGATCGTCCCCTCGGCCAATTAAAAACCGCACCGAATCTCTCTAAGTAGAGGCTATTCGCTGCACAAATCTCTTCTCCCGTTATTTCAAACGGCCTTAATCATAGTTCTGGCCACCTTATAATTTATTTGAATCAGTGGGTTATAAGGGTGAGGTGCGGAAAGTCGGCTCTTTCACAACCGGTTACTCACTCCAATGCTTTGGTGGATTTCGTCGCGTACCGCTTGGGGGAGGGCGAGGCGCTCCCCCAGTTGGCGGATATAGGTGCGCTCGGCATCGGTATCGACCTCAATAGCGAGGAGCGAGGTGGTATAGACTTCGGCAGCGAGGTGGAGATCACCGCCGACAGCGGCAATGATCTGGTTGGTCTCCATCGGGCTGCGGAGCAGGTTCTGCACTTCGGCGCGATCTTGGGTATCGGCTTCGGCCTGCTCCAAGCTGTTGAGAATCTTCTCCATTTCGCGATCATCCACCACCCCATCGGCTTTGGCGGCGTTAATCATGGCGCGAATCAATAGCATCGCGAAATCGGCGAGCTGCTGCTCATCCTGCGGGGTGGCGGGTTGGCGCTGACCGGTGAGTAGTTGGGTGACCGGGTTAGTGGGCTGCTGATTGCCGCCGAAGTGCTGCTTGAGGGCATTGACCGCTACCATTCCAAGCACCGCAACGGCACCCCCTTTGGCCGCGCCGCCGATACCGCCGCGCCCGCCCAGGAGACCGGCGAGCAGTCCGCCGATGGCGGCGCTGTTGGTTCCGCTGCTGCGACCAGCGCCGAGGAGTTGACCGAGCATCCCCTCAATGCCGCCAGGCCGTTGCGGTGAGCTTCCGCCTGCTTGAGCGCCGCCGAGGAGTTGCTCGAACACTCCTCTGAGTCCCCCGCTGTTGCTGTTGCTGCGGCTGTTGTCGTTGCGTTGCGTGGCACCGCGCAGCAGGGCGGCGATCACCTGTTCTGGGTTTCTCATGCTGAATTCTCCGTAGTAGGTAGTGCGGGATTGTCAGACGCGCCACCCGCTGCTCCGCTGTCGCACCAACTGCGGTTGATCCCCGCTTCGGCGAGGGCGACGGCGCGAAAGATGGCGCGTCCCTTGTTCATGGTCTCTTTCCATTCGAGGGCGGGGATGGAGTCGGCGACGATTCCGGCACCGGCCTGAATGTGTAGGGTAGTCCCTTGAATCACGGCGGTGCGAATGGCAATGGCGGTGTCCATGTTGCCGTTCCAAGCGAGGTAGCCGACCGCCCCGGAGTAGATTCCGCGTTTCACCGGTTCGAGTTGGTCGATAATCTCCATCGCCCGAATCTTCGGAGCGCCGCTCACGGTTCCGGCGGGGAAGGTGGCGCGTAGTACGTCAATGGCGCTCATGCCGTCGCGCAGCTTGCCGGTGACGTTGGAGACGATGTGCATGACGTGGGAGTAGCGTTCGACCAGCATCTTCTCGGTCAGGCGGACGCTGCCGATCTCGGCGACTCGCCCGGTGTCGTTGCGCCCGAGGTCGATGAGCATCAGGTGTTCGGCCCGCTCCTTGGGGTCGGCGAGCAGCTCCGCCTCTAGCGCTTGGTCTTCGGCCTCATCGTGGCCGCGTCGGCGGGTGCCTGCGATCGGGCGGACGGTGACGCTGCCCGCTTCGAGGCGGGTGAGAATCTCGGGGGAGGAGCCGACGACGTGGATGCCGCCGAGGTGAAGAAAGTACATGTAAGGCGATGGGTTGAGCGAGCGCAGCGCTCGGTAGAGGTCGATGGGGCGAGCGTGAAAGGGGATGGAGAGGCGTTGCGAGAGGACGACCTGCATACAGTCGCCATCCAGAATATACTGTTTGACCTGTTCGACTGCGGCCTTAAAACCCTCTTCGGTGAAGCCGGAGATAAAGTGCGCCTCTTCGATCTGGCGACCCGTGGCCGCTTCGTGGTGCTGGTGTAGCGGTTGACGAATGCGCTCGACCAGTTGCCCGAGGCGGCTGCGCCCTTGCTCCAGGGTGTCGCCGTTGCCGGGGTTGAGGTGGGTGATGATGTGCAGCCGACCGCGTAGATTGTCGAAGACCACCAGTTCATCGGAGACCATCAGCAGGATGTCGTCGGCGGCGATGGGGTCGGGATTGGGGCAGTTCGCCAGGCGCGGTTCGATGTAGCGCACGGTGTCGTAGCCGAAGTAGCCGACTAGGCCGCCGTTAAATTTGGGTAGACCGGGTAGCTCCGGGGCGCGGTAGCGCTGCTGGAAGCGCTCGATAAAGGCGAGCGGGTCGGGGTGTTCCAGCGACTCAATGGGGTTGCCGTGGTGTTCAATGGTGATTTTCTGCCCCTTAACCCGCAGCAGGGTGGTGCAGGGAAGCCCGATAATGGAGTAACGACCCCATTTCTCGCCCCCTTGGACCGATTCGAAGAGGTAGCTATAGGGGGCATCCGCCAGCTTTAGATAGACACTCAGCGGGGTATCCAGATCAGCAGGCACCTCACAGGCGAGGGGGATGCGGTTGTAGCCCTGTGCAGCCAAGGCTGAAAACTGTTGGGAATCCATGCGTACTCCGAGAAGAGAGAAAACAGACGAGAAGCGCAACGCGAGGAGTCTATTATAGACCACTAGCGGGCAAGAGGGGGAAGTTGAGGTGCGAGGCGCGAGGCGCGAGGGGCGAGGCGCGAGGGGCGAGGCGCGAGGGGCGAGGGGCGAGGCGCGAGGGGCGAGGCGCGAGGCGCGAGGTGCGAGGGGTGAGGTGCGAGG
>SLIM01000050.1 GCA_007135625.1 Gammaproteobacteria bacterium | reverse complement strand
GCCAGCTACCCCGACCAGCCGATCCTCCTCGTCACCACCCGTCAAGGGAGAGCGCGAGTCCACACCCTCCTCATCGGTCACTACCCCACCGAAAACCAAGCCCACCAAGCCCGTCAGCAGCTCGACCTCTCCCCCTGGAACAGTCCCGGCTGGGTACGCTCCTTCGGCAGCCTGCGGCGGATTGTCGTCAACTGAGGTGGTGCAGGAAGGGGTTCCTACGGGGTAGTCGCGCCTGAAGGCACGCCTCCACTACCCGCCAACGCCCGCACCAGTTGCCGTAGCGCCTGCCCTCGGTGGCTGAGTTGGTTCTTACGCTCGGCGCTCAGTTGGGCGGCACTGCACCCCTCCTCCTCGACCCAAAAGAGCGGATCATAGCCGAAGCCATTCTCCCCCTCGGGGGTAGTGAGAATGCGCCCCTCCCAACTCCCCTGGCAGATGATCGGAGTAGGATCTTCGGCATGGCGCAGATAGACCATCACACACTGAAAGCGGGCGCTACGCTGCGCCTCGGGAAGGCCGTTCAGGGCGAGCAGCAGTTGGTGGTTATTGTCGGCATCGCTGCAACCGGGACCGGCGTAGCGGGCGGAGTAGATCCCCGGCGCACCGCGCAGCGCATCGACCTCCAGCCCGGAGTCATCGGCAATCGCCGGGAGTCCGCTATGGGCGGCAGCATTTCGCGCCTTAAGCAGGGCATTTTCCACAAAGGTAAGACCGCTCTCTTCGGCCTCGGGAATGGCAAACTCCCGCTGGGGGCTAACCTGGATCTGCTGGTCGGCGAGGAGTTGGTTAATCTCGCGGACTTTTCCGGCGTTGTTACTGGCCAAAACGATGTGGTGGGGTGGGGACATGGTGGGTAGCTCCTGGTCAAAAGATGTTTTTCTTTTTAGTATGACGATAGAAAAACATCATAATTTATTCGGATCAGTGGGTTATCAGGGCAAGGTGCGGAAAATCGGTCTACACTTCAGTCCCGCAGCAGTTCGTTAATGCCGACCTTACTGCGGGTACGCTCATCGACCTGCTTAATAATGACCGCGCAGTAGAGGTTATGGCTCCCATCCTTGGCCGGAAGGCTGCCGGAGACCACCACCGATCCGGCGGGAACTCGGCCGTAGCTAATCTCGCCGGTCATGCGGTTGTAGATTTTGGTCGATTGGCCGATATAGACCCCCATCGAGATCACCGCCCCCTCTTCGACGATCACCCCCTCGACCACCTCGGAGCGGGCACCGATAAAGCAGTTATCTTCGATAATCGTCGGCCCGGCCTGAAGCGGTTCGAGAACCCCGCCAATCCCGACCCCGCCGGAGAGGTGGACATTCTTCCCGATCTGGGCGCAAGAGCCGACCGTAGCCCAAGTATCGACCATCGTGCCGCTATCGACATAGGCCCCGATATTGACGTAGGAGGGCATCAGCACACAGCCGGGGGCGATGTAGGCACCGTGGCGAGCGGTAGCGGGCGGCACCACGCGCACTCCGGCCTGGACGAAGCTGTGCGTGTTCATATCGCTATACTTGGCGGCGACCTTGTCGTAGTAGTCGGTAAACCCACCCTTTTGCACAACATTTTCATTAAGGCGAAAGGAGAGCAGCACCGCTTTTTTTACCCACTGATTGACCACCCAGTCGCCCACGCCACGCCGCTCGGCGACGCGCAGCTCCCCTTGATCGAGCTGGGTGAGAACACGATTCACCGCCTGGCGGATCGCCGCAGGGGCGGTAGCGGGGGTCAGCTCGGCACGTTGCTCAAAAGCCTCTTCGATTTGGGTTTGTAGTTCACTCATGTACTGATCTCCTTGGATGGAATGGATTGGATTGGATCACTCTGGAGGATGGAGCTTTAACCGGCGGAAACCGCAACCTCCAGAAAAAAGGTTACAGGGTGCTATGGAACGGTTCATCCATAACAAAGACAACTATCATGGCAAAACCTCTCGTAGATTCTCTGCCTGCATGGGGATTCTCACCGGGCGACCTACCGCGGCTTCACCGCCCCGCCTCCACATAGCGGCGAATCCGCCACGCCGCCTCGCGGCACTGCTCCAGCGGGGCTACCAGAGCGATGCGGAGATGCCGCGCACCGGGGTTACTGCCATCGACCTCGCGCGAGAGGTAGCTACCGGGTAGCAGCGTGACGTGCTGCTGGGCGTAGAGTTCGCGAGCAAATTGGGTGTCGCTGATCGGGGTACGCGGCCAGAGGTAGAAACCTGCGGGAGGGAGTTGAAGTTGCAGGGTCTCGCCGAGGATCTCCTGCACGGCGGCGAACTTTTCACGGTAGCGCTGGCGGTTGGCCACGACGTGCGCCTCATCGCGCCAAGCGGCAGCGCTGGCGAGTTGGTGGTGCAGCGGCATGGCGCAGCCGTGGTAGGTGCGGTAGCGCAAAAAGTGCGCAATCAGCCCCGCCTCACCAGCCACGAAACCGGAGCGCAGGCCCGGCGCGTTGGAGCGCTTGGAGAGGCTGTGAAAGACCATGCAGTGGTGAAACGCAGAGTTGCCACTGGCGAGCGCGGCCTGCAACAGCCCTGGCGGCGGCTTCGCCTCATCGGCGTAGATCTCCGCATAGCACTCATCAGCGGCGATGGTGAAGCCGTAGTGCGCAGCCTTCTCCAGTAGCCACTGCAACACCTCCAGCGAGTGGACCTGCCCGGTGGGGTTGGCGGGGGAGCAGAGATAGAGGAGCTGACAGCGCCGCCAATCGGTTTCGGAGAGCTGCGCAAAATCGGGGAGGTAGCCGCTGGCCGCCGTAGCGGGGAGAAACTTCGGCTCGGCCCCGGCGAGGAGCGCGGCCCCTTCGTAGATCTGGTAAAAGGGGTTGGGCATCACCACCAGCGGGTTACGCTGGCGATCAATCACCGCTTGAGCGAAAGCAAAAAGCGCCTCGCGGGTGCCGTTCACCGGGAGGATCTGCTGCTCCGGGTCGATTCCGCCGGGCGGCAGCCGGTAGCGCCGGGTGAGCCAATCGCCAATCGCTTGGCGCAGCTCATCTCCTCCCTTGGTGGTAGGGTAGTTGGCAAGGTGGTGGCGCTGCTGCTGCAACACCTCACCAATAAAGGGCGGAGTGGGATCTTGCGGCTCGCCAATGGAGAGCGCAATCGGCGCTAGCTCCGGCGGCGGAGTTACCCCCTGCTTGAGCTGGGCGAGTCGTTCAAAGGGGTAGGGTTGGAGGCGGTTGAGATCCGGGTTCATGGCGTAGGGCGTTCATCAGCAGCGTTGGAAGAGGGGGCAGTATAGCGGAAAGAGGTTCGAGGTGCGAGGTGCGAGGTTCGAGGTTCGAGGTGCGAGGCTCGAGGTTCGAGGTGCGAGGCTCGAGGTGCGAG
>SLIM01000180.1 GCA_007135625.1 Gammaproteobacteria bacterium | reverse complement strand
CTAAAGCTCGACTTCGGGCTAGTCCTCTTCGCCCTCTGCCTCGGCCTCTACCTGGAACTGCTGTTCGGACTGGTCGGCCTAGGCAGCGCCACCCGCGCTGCGGCCCAGACCGGTGGCCGAGCCATCGCCTGGCAGAAGAGCCTGCGTGCCATTCTCCTGACCCTCGACGACCTCGCGCAAATCGCCAAAGCCCTCGCCGCCCGCCGCCCCTCTCCCCCCGCTGCGCAAACAGAGAGTTCTACCCTCGCACCCATCACCACTCCCTCGCTTGATGATGTGCCACCGTGGCGAAAGCCATTAGGTACAGGTGATTATATCAGCCTCATCCTACTCATCACCTGCACCCTGCTTATCCTCCTCTCCCCACTCTTCCACGAACAGGGGGTACAGGATGTCCTCACCATCCTCGCCAGCGAACTCCACCCTTGGCCACCGCAAGAGTAAATGTTTCCCTCAAAGCGAGCGATCCTCCGCCTGCGCATTAAGCTGGGCATGAGCAGCGGCGAGGCGGGCAATCGGTACCCGAGGGCCAGAGCAAGAGACGTAACTCAAGCCGATCTGGTGACAGAAAGCAATGGATTCGGGATGCCCGCCATGCTCCCCACAGATACCAATCTTCATCCCGGGATGAACCTTACGGCCCCACTCCACGGCAATCTGCATAATCTTGCCAACGCCCTTGCGATCCAGGACATCAAAGGGGTTATCTTGCAGAATCTCATACTGGTTATACATCGGCAGGAACTTATTCTCCGCATCCTCGCGTGAGAAAGAGAAGACCGCCTGGGTCAGGTCATTGGTACCGAAAGAGAAGAACTCCGCCTCTTCGGCGAGACTCTCGGCCCGCATACAGGCCCGCACCACCTCCAGCATCGAACCAAACTTGAAGTTCACCTTCACCCCATAGAGCGCCTCAACCTCTTGAAGAGCGGTAGTTACCAGCTTCTTCACGCTACGCAGCTCCTGCACGGTACAGACCTGCGGCACCATAATCTCTGGAAAAACCTTCAGCCCCTCCTTGGTACACTCCGCAGCGGCCTCCAGAATAGCGCGAATCTGCATCGAATAGATCTCCGGGAAGCTGATGCCCAGACGCACCCCACGATGCCCGAGCATCGGGTTGACCTCCGAGAGGGCGCGAACCTTCTTGAGCATCGTCAGCTTCTTCTCAATCGCCTCATCGACCAGGCGCGGATCAGCCAAACGCTCAACTTGCGGATGCTTATCGGCAGTACGATACATAAACTCAATCGTATCGTGCAGCACATTCATCCCGCTCACCGTCTCGCGCAGATGCTCCAGATGGTTCAACTCCTCCTCCAATTGATGCTCCGAAGGAAGAAACTCATGGATCGGCGGATCGAGCAGCCGCACCGTCACCGGTCGCCCGGCCATCGCTTTCAACATCCCCTTAAAATCGCTGCGCTGAATCGGCAGCAACTTATCCAGCGCGGCCTTACGAGCGGCGGGATCTTCGGCCAAAATCATCTCCACCACCACCGGCAGCCGTTCGGTATCATTAAACATCCGCTCAGTGCGACACAGGCCGATTCCCTTCGCGCCAAACGTGACGGCCTTTTGCGCATCCTCCGGGGTATCGGCATTGGCCATTACCGTGAGCTTCGCAAACTCATCGGCCCACCCCAACAGGGTATCCAGCTCCTGCGAAAACTCCGCAGGCTTCATCTTCACCTCGCCGATATAGACATCACCCGTAGTGCCATTGATGGTAATCAGATCCCCCTCGTTAATCTCCATATCGCCGACCACCGCCTTGCGCATCTGGACATTTACGCTAATTCCCTCGGCCCCGGCGACGCACGGCTTGCCCATCCCGCGAGCGACCACAGCGGCGTGCGAAGTCTTACCACCGCGCGAGGTGAGAATCCCCTGCGAGGCAAAAAAGCCGTGAATATCTTCCGGTTTCGTCTCTTCACGCACCAAAATCACCCGCTCACCCGCATGTCCCAACTGCTCGGCACGGTCGGCATCGAACACCGCCCGCCCGACCGCCGCACCCGGAGAGGCGGGCAGACCGGTGGCCAGCGGACGATCCTTCAGGCCCGGATCAAGCTGGGGAAAAAGCATCTGCTCCAGCACCTTGGGCTGAATCCGCAGCAGCGCCTGCTCCTTACTGATCAACCCTTCGCGCACCATCTCCACCGAGGTGCGAACCAGGGAGATGGCGTTCATCTTCCCGTTGCGGGTCTGCAAGCAGTAGAGCCGTCCCCGCTCGATGGTGAACTCAAAATCCTGCACCTCTTGGTAGTGCGCCTCCAGCTTATTGCGCAGCTCCACCAACTGGCGATACTGCTCCGGCATCTCATCGTGCAGCACGTCGATCCCTTTGGGGGTACGAATCCCGGCGACCACATCTTCGCCCTGGGCGTTGGTCAGGTACTCACCGAACATCCGGTTTTCTCCGCTATCGGGATAGCGGGTGAAACCGACTCCGGTAGCGCAGTCATCCCCGAGGTTGCCAAAGACCATGGCGACCACATTCACCGCCGTACCATTGGCCATTTCTGGAGTAATATTGAACTCGCGGCGGTAATCGACGGCCCGTTTTCCCATCCAGGAGTTAAAGACCGCCTTAATCGCAATCTCCAACTGCTGATAGGGGTCATCAGGAAAGGGTTTACCGGTCTCGCGCTCGATCACCTCCAGGAAGCGGTCGGAGATCTCATGCAGGTCGCGGGCGGAGAGACCGACATCGGCTTTCACTCCCGCTCTCTTCTTGACCTCTTCAAACTCTTTATCAAAGGCTTCATCGGAGACCCCGAGGGCAACCTTGCCGAAGAGCTGAATGAAGCGGCGGTAGGCATCCCAGCCAAAGCGCTCATTCCCGGTCTGGGCGATCAGCCCCTTTAGGGTGTCGATATTCAGGCCGAGGTTAAGAATGGTATCCATCATTCCTGGCATCGACATCGCCGAGCCGGAGCGCACCGAAACCAGCAGCGGGTTGTCACTGCCGCCGAAGACTTTGCCGCTGGACTCTTCCACTTGGCGCATGTGCGCACGCACCTCCTCCATCACCCCGGCAGGCAGCTCGCGGCTGGGGGTGTTGAGGTAGGTGAGGCAAGTTTCGGTGGTGATTACAAAACCGGGCGGTACGTTCAGACCGATCTGGGTCATCTCGCACAGGTTGGCCCCCTTCCCTCCAAGAAGGTGCTTGTTTTTTCCATCTCCCTCGGTAAAAGCGTAAATAAACTGTTGACTCATACTGCCTCCATCTAGTTGTGGCTGAAAATTGCAGGTATCGCTCTCTGTGGAATATAACATAACCAGTGGACAGTTTACTACACCATTGTGAAACTCCTGTTGCGACT
>SLIM01000136.1 GCA_007135625.1 Gammaproteobacteria bacterium | reverse complement strand
AGATAGGCCTGGTCGCCGAAGAGGATCAGGCCGAGGCGATCCCCTTCGCGGCGGCTGATAAAATCACCGGCGATCTCTTTCAACGCCTCCAGGCGGTCAACCGGGCGGCCATTGAGTACAAAATCTTGCTGCTCCATGCTGCCGGAGAGGTCGAGCGCAAGCATCAGGTCACGCCCACTGCGGGGAAGTTCAATAGGGTCTCCCAGCCACAGCGGGCGGGCGCTGGCGACCACCAGCAGCGTCCAAGCGAGGAGTGCCGGGAGTAGTCGCCAATCGCGCCGCAGTCGGGGGTGCTGAAAGGTCGTGCGCTCGCTACAAAAGTCGTCGATACAGGGGACGTGCAGGGCGGCACCGGCGGGGGGTTGCGGCACCGGCGGCAGCAGGTAGCGCAGCAGTAGCGGCAGCGGTAGCAGCAGCAGTAACCAGGGCCACTCAAAGGTGATCACGCTAGACTCCTTGCGCCCTCCGGGGGGGTGGCGCATTGGCTGGTCGGGGAAAAGTCGCTGCGGCTGGCGGCCTCGACCCACACCTCGGCAAGTGCAGCCAGGGCGGGAACATCGGGCGTGCAGTGCGGGTTGTAGGGAGCCTCCAGCAGCACACGACCGACCCCGTGGCAGAACCCTCCCTGCTCCGGGGTGGCGGCGAGTGGCTGATCGAGAAAGGCGAGCCACGCCTCTCCGGTGAGACCGGCCACCTGGCGGCGCGGGGCCAGGGCCAGGGCGGTGCGGCGCAGCAGGATGGAGAGCTGGCGGACATAGCTGGCGGCATCGCCGTGGTGGTGATACTCCTGCGCTAACTGGTGCAGTTGTGCAAGGGCGCGGTGGCGCAAACGGCGGCGATGGAGCAGCGGCCGCCAGCCGCTGCGCAGGCGACCGAACAGCAGCCAGAGCAGCACCCCTCCGCCCAGCAGCAGCGCCAGCAGCAGCCACCAGAGCGGGGCGGGGGGCCACCAAGTGATCGGGTCGGGGAGCTGAAGCTCGTGCAGCGGCAGTTGCTCCGGGTCGTAGCGCAGGGGAGGAGAGGGGTTCATGTTCGCTGCCTCCCCAAGCCATCCCGCAGCAGGGTAAAAAGCTCATCCTGGGTGCTGCCGAGCAGGCGGTGCATACGGTAGCGCTGGCACAAAAGTTCCACCTGCTGAAGCCGTTCGGCGAAGCGCTCGCGGTAGCGCTGGCGCTGAAGGGGATCGCTACTGTCGAGCAGCCGTGTCTGTTGCTGCCCCTCAAGGCGGTAGTAACCGGCTTTCGGCAGCTCCGCCTCTAACGGGTCGTAGAGCTGCAACAGAATCATCTCGGTATGACGGGCGAGGGCTTGCAGATGGCCCTCGCAGCGTGCATCAAGGTCACGAAAATCGCTAATCAGAAAAATTAAGGCACCGGGGCGGGCGACCCGACGCAGGCGCGACAGGGCGTTGTAGAGGGCGGCGCGGCGCAGCTCGGGGGCGTGGTCGCTGGCCGGTTGGGCGGAGCGCTCGGCGAGTTGGGCGATCAGTTGCAGCACCGCCGGTTCGCCGCTGGCCGGGCGCAGTTCGCGATGCCCCGCCTCGGAGAAGAGCAGCGCCCCGAGGCGGTCGCCGTGGGCGCAGGCGCTCCAGCCGAGAATAGCGGCAGCGCGGGTGGCGACTACCGATTTAAAGGCTCCCTGGGTGGCGAAGTACATCGGGGCGCGTAGATCGACCCAGCAGATTACTGCGCGTTCGCGCTCTTCGCGAAATAGTTTGGTGTGGGGCCGTCCGCGCCGGGCGGTGACCCGCCAGTCGATGGAGCGGACATCGTCCCCAGGTTGGTAGGGGCGGGCTTCGTCAAACTCCATGCCGCGCCCCTTGAGGCGTGAGAGCCGCCCGCCGCTGCTGCGACTGCGTACCCGTAGCGCCCGTAGGGAGAGCGCCTCGCCCTGCTGACGCAGCCGCAACAGCGAGCGGCGACTGCTCCAGAGCAGGCCATCGGTAGCCGCCTCAGCGGCGGCGAGGTGAGCGGCAAGCGACGGGTTCATGGAACGGCGACGTGGTTGAGAATCTCCTCGATGAAGCGGTCGGGGGTGATCCCCTCCGCCTCCGCCTCGTAGCTCAACAGGATGCGGTGGCGCAGTACATCAAAGGCGAGTTCCTGAATATCTTCGGGGGTGACATAGTCGCGCCCCGCTAGCCAGGCGTGGGCGCGGGCGCAGCGATCCAGGGCGAGGGTCGCTCGCGGGCTGGCTCCGTAGTCGATCCAGGAGGCGAACTGGGTGCCGTAGATGCCGGGGTTGCGGGTCGCCATGACGATCTGCAGCAGGTACTCCTCCAGGTTGTCGGCGAGGTGCAGGTCAAGCACCTCATCGCGAGCGGCAAACAGCACCTGCTGCGGCAGCGGCGTGAACGGGGGGTGTTGCGGGGCGGCGCGGTAACGGGCCTCGCCACGGGTCAGGCGGAGAATCTGCCGCTCCTCTTCCAGCGCGGGGTAGTCCACCCGGAGGTGGAGCAGGAAGCGGTCGAGCTGCGCCTCGGGTAGTGGGTAGGTGCCTTCCTGCTCGATGGGGTTTTGGGTTGCCATGACCAGAAACAGCTCGGGCAGGCGGTAGGTCACTTTGCCGACGGTGACCTGTCGCTCCGCCATCGCCTCTAGCAGTGCCGATTGCACTTTGGCCGGGGCGCGGTTGATCTCATCCGCCAGGATCAGGTGGTGAAACAGTGGCCCCTCTTGAAAGTGAAAACTGCCATCTTGCGGGCGAAACACTTCGGTGCCGGTCAGGTCGGCGGGGAGGAGGTCGGGGGTGAACTGGACGCGGTGAAAGTCTCCCGCAATTCCTTCGGCCAGGACTTTAATGGCGCGGGTCTTGGCCAGTCCTGGCGCACCTTCTACTAATAGGTGGCCATCCGCGAGGAGGGCGATGAGTAGGCGGTTGATCAGCCGCTGCTGGCCGATGATGCGGTAGCTGACGTACTCCTCAAGAGATTTTAGTTGCGATTGGTTAGACATGCTCGATCTACTGGTCTTGTTGCTGATTCATAACGGGATTCTCTTCGGTGCGGTGAGACCGGGGGAGGGGGGGGAAGTTCCGCAGGGAGAAATTCGGGCAGGGAGGTACCTCGCTTTGGTAGGGATGATCTGTCGGGCGGGGATATGGCAAATGCTCTTGGCGATCTCCCCGGCACCGTTGGCACGAGTATCCCATGTCATATTTATAGCTTCCGCAGGATGCTGTTCAGTCTCTGCAACGTCTCTTTTAGCTGCCGCTGCTGCCTCTCCTCGACGGCAGTAGTTGTCGTCTCCGGTAGTCGGGTAATCTCATCCAGTAGACGCTCTAGGGGTCGGATGAATCGCTGTTTTTGATCTTGCATTAGCTCGGACTGCTCTTT
>SLIM01000300.1 GCA_007135625.1 Gammaproteobacteria bacterium | reverse complement strand
TTCATGGCTGCACACTTTTACGTTCGTGCGCAACTGTTGCGCCCACCATAGCAGACTCTGGAACAGAGAATTGGCTATTCAACCCAAATTACCCAAGGAACTTTCGTGGCAATGGCCATCACCGAGCCAACCGCGTCCTGAGCGGCGCTTGTTTGTGGTGTTGCTCATGTTGGCTTACCTGATGCGACATGTCAGCCCAGACAGTTTGTGGAAAAATCGATTGGAGGAACTACTGGCAAAATATGCCAACGTTCCACTCAATGCTATGGGCTTTAGTGAGAATTGGAAGAAACACCCAATATGGGATGATTGAGGGGATGACGGGGTGAGCGGTCAACTGCGTGCTATGAAAAATATCTGTTTGACACAGCAGTGGGGTTCGCGTACTGTTTACCACAACACACCCGCCATGCCTCTCAACGATGCACACTTTGGCGGGTTTTTTGCGTTTGGGGGGGAGAGATAAGCGCTTTTGATAAGCCCTTCCAAACCATCGAACAGCACCTAATGACTTTATGGCCTTGCAGCAACGCGGCCTTATGATACCTGATGCAGAACGACAAAAATATCAAGGCGCAGATCACCTTAATGCGGTGATCGATTCGTGTGAGGCGCATCAAACCATAAGTAAGCAGGTGCTGGACTCGGAGCGGGTGCAGAAGGGGCTGCTGGAGCTTCTCCTTAGACCGGGCGGCTTGTGGGAGGCGTTGCGTGAGCAGGGTGAAAGTGCGCGTTCGGCTGCGAAGGTTTAAGCCACGAGCGGGCGGTGTTTAATCACCCATTTCCCCCATAGCCTCTTGATAAACCTTAAGCACATGCTCCGCCTGCAGGGCCTCTAATCGCGGGCGCACCTGCTTCCACACCTTCTCCGCCTGTTGATGGTCGCCCTGCTGATGGAGATAAGCGGCCATATAGCCGCAAATCTCCGCCTGAATTGCATAGACCAACGGATTTTTGAAGGCAGAAAACCCCTGAAAAGCCTCATGCAACTTATGGATCGCCCGCCGGCTCTCCCCCTGTTGACCGGCCACCAGCCCCTGCGCATATAACAGCCCGCTGGCAAAGAGTTCGGAACACTCATGGGGATGAATCGGCTGAATCAGCTCGGCGGCCTGTTGCGTCCGCTGCGCATAACGCAGCAGTGACATCGCCAGATCCACGCGAAACTCCTGATTATCCGGTGCCTCCTCGACCAATTTTGCATGGGTCTCAATCATCTTGGGGTAATCACGAGCGGCATCGTAAAGCTGGGCGAGAAATCCAAGATATTCGATTCGAGTCAGCAAATCCCGCTGCCCCTCCAGCAGGCGCAGCGCCTGCTCCTTCGCTCCTTGGTAGGCAAGCAATTTGGCCTCCTCCGCGTTAAGTACCGTCTTTTTAATTCCAGGGGCACCCAATTTGCGCACCACCCTAAAATAGCGCAACGCAGACTCCACCCGGCCCCAGGCAAGGGCCTCTTGGCTGGCATGATAAAACAGAGTGGGAAGAGCCAGATAACAGGCCCCGCCCAAGGAGAGCAGAGCGAGCGCGAAGGCGAGGTAATCACTGATTCCGAAGGGAGGGCCGTCGAAGAGCGCCCAAAGCGCCCAGAGCGCAAACGGAGTCCAAAGAATCCAATTACCGAGAATGATCTTCAACAGCGCACGCGGCATAGCGTCGGATTGCGCCTCAACCAGCCCGACGGCCATCCGCTCCATCTCGCTATCGTCTATCTGTACCAGATCGTGATTAGCGCTTAGGATCTTAATATCGGAGTAACCCCGGCGCTGAAGCTGGGCGCGGGCATCCGACACCTTGGCCGCAATAATCGAGCTAGCAACCAGCGCATCTTGCTCATCCTTGGCTTGGTATAGAAAGCGCTTAAGGCCCGGCCCCGGCTTAAGATCATCGCCCTGTAGATCGACACTCTCCAACGCAATGCGGCGAAGGTAGACCCGCGAGGCAATCGGCTTGGAAACTTCGGCGAGCAGTGCGAATTGATCCTGCGCCTCCAGCCTGCGGTTGACTGCGTCAAAAGTCTTGGCGACCGCCATTCCCGATGCTTTACACTGCTCGATCAGCTCCTCCGCGAGATCCGTTGCGAACGCACTCATAATCTCCTCGAAACCTGTTTTATTGTGGATAATCAGCAGGTTATCCTCAATTCTGGACCAAGCATCAGAGTCCAGCTTTAAGGCGGTGCGGGCGTGGTCACGAATCGCCTGATAAGAGGCCGTTACGCACTGATCCCGGCAAATCCCCGTCGCCTCTGCCAGCTCCTCATCGCCCAGCGGCTCCAGCCCGGCGAACTCGATCCAATCATGGAGCATCGCTTCGCACGCTGGATTCGAGAGGCGAATATCCATGCAGGCGGCGTATACACGCTCATAAAATAGCACAAATTGCCGAACCGAAAGCGCTTTCAATGCCCCCTGTTCGCCCAGCCAGGCCAGCCCCTCTGCGGGCGCTAGCTGCTTTTTTGGGTGAATCGACAGGGATTCGCTCTGCACCTCTGGGAAAACTGGATTGGGTGTCCGTAGAAAGGCCCGGCCCGATGCGCTAAGTGCGCAATATTCAAGAATAATCTTTTCACCAAGAGAGGTTACTATCGCAAAGTTGCGGTTCTCTTGGTGCGCTACCCATAAAAAACGCCCCGATTCGCTCTCCTCAAAGCCTCCCAGCGGCTCGAACCCCGCTGCGGTCAATTTGCGCTGCCAACGGCGATACGCCTGGTGCCGCTCCTCTGCAAACCACGCTGCCCCATCTTCGGCGGATGCCGAGAGCCGGATACGCCCCTGAATCGGTACCGAATAGGGGGCCAGTTTCGCTGCTTCGGAGACTACGTTGCGAATTTTGCGGCGAATCCAGAGCAGGGCCACCAGGATGACAACCACAAGCAGCAGCACTATACCACCAAGAACTTGTATAAAAATCATTGCATGACTTCCAAATAATGAAATCGAGGATGGGAGATCCTGTCGCCTGCTCTGCGACGCTTAAACCCTCTAAAAAAGCAACGAAGAAGAGGCAATCCAACCGCCTGTAGCGCAGCATACGCCTAATCGAACAGCGTAATCAAGCCTTGCTTCAACCCTGCTCTGATTTGAACTCTTACGCCAATAGGCCGCCTCCTCCAGTTCACCAGGAATATCCGATAAAAATCGAACAGCAGACACCCATTCTGCTAGAATATTGAAGTTCCCACTGACCAAAAGAGGAGCCGCAAACCATGTGCCGTATCAATCCCCGCGTAGACTTTGCCTTTAAAAAGCTCTTCGGCAGTGAAGAGAACAAGGACTTGCTGCTCGCCCTTATCAACGCCATCCTCGCCGAGCGGGTACGAATTGCCGAGATTGAACTGAAAAACCCCTATAATCTGGCCGACTACCGGGTGGGCAAGATCTCGATCCTCGACATTAAGGCCCGAGACGACCAAGGGCGCTGGCTCAATATCGAGATGCAGATCGGGCAAGACCTCAATTTTGACAAACGCGCTATTTACTATTGGGCCAAGCTAGTCACGCAACAGCTCAGTGAGGGCATGATGTTTCGCGAGCTAAAAAAAACGATCAGCATCAACATCCTAGACTTTACCTTCATCCCCGGTGAAGAAGCATTCCATAACATCTACAAAATCATGAACACCCGCACCGGCAAAGAAGACAACCTGCACGACCTGTTCGAGCTTCACTACATCGAACTGCGCAAGTTCCACAAGAGCTATAAAGAGATCGCTAACGCCCTCGACCGCTGGGTCACTTTCCTCACCCGCGCCCATGAGTTAGAACGAAAAAATATCCCGGAGCAACTCGCCTCGGATAGCGCTATCGTCAAGGCAATCGAAGCGGTAGATCGGATGTTTAACGAAGAGGAGCGGGACATTTACGCAGTGCGTATGGAGGCCATTGCCGATGTCGAGAGCAAAATCGCCTCGGCGCTTGCCGAGGGGGAAGAGAGCAAAGAGCGGAAAATGGTACTCCAGGCCCATCAATCCGGCATGAATGCCGATGCCATCGCCAGGATGTTTGGTTTGGAGAGTGAAAAAGTGGAGAGGATTTTGGACAGCCGACGGACTAGCCGCCCTACGACTCGCTAACGCACACGGGCAGCTCCTCCAGTGCAAAACCATGCTCCTCGTACCCCTCTCGAATATGACGAAGATAGCTCTCCGCCGGCCTCTCCTCGTGCGTCAAGTACTCGGGACGGGCGAGATAAACATACCCCAGATGCGAGGCATCTTGGGCGATCTGAAAAGGTATACCAAGGCGGACATAGTGCGTCGGCTCGCCCTCATAGCGATCCAGTTCATACAGTTGCGAATCGGTTAAGCGATAGGCGACAACCGGGCAGCGGCTCTCCCCTCCGGTGTAGAGAAGATTTGCATACGCCCCGCCTCCATCCGCTCTTTTGGTATAGCGCAAGCTATAGCCGCGTAGATAACCCGACTGGGTCGCTAGAGGAGCGCCGACTCTCTCGGTTACTCTTCGGCTAGAGAGGTTGGAGCCGTAGGCTAGGTACCAGGGATCATCAAGCCCCTGCTCTATGCAGTACCTGCGGTAGTCACCACACATAATCGGCTGCTCCAGCCTCATCGGGTGATTGAAAAAGTAGGTAAACACCTCTTCGCTACCGCCGTCCCCCAGTCGCGTGGCGTTGACGGTTTTGCGTAGATAGAGCGATGCGTGGCGATTTTCCGGCATATACCCTTCAATGCTATCGAGTTGCTCAAGCAGTTGTGCGGTGACCGCATAGATCTCGCCATAGACCTGACCACTGCCCTCCAGAAGTCCGGGGTAGGAGCCGAGGTCGTAGATCGCCCCGCTGATGCAGGCATGGCCGAGAAAGCTACTCTCCGCTAGGGCTGGCGCTCTCTCCATGCCGCTAAGTAACGTCCCGTAAACGAAAACTTTTGTCATGCGATAACCTCACTGGTGTAAATAATTCTTGATGCGTATCCCCTCATCTCTTCTCGCCTTGCACCCGAGTCAGCCCTAGCCCATCAATATAGAGGTTGGCGATGCCATATTCGTAATTCGCACGGGCTTTTTTCTTGACCAATAGTCCGGCGGCATCCAACTGCAAGACGAAGGATTCGAAAGTTTTAAAGGCCGCTTTCGAGGTTTCATTCCATATTTTTTTCAATTCTGAAGCGTTGAACTGGGAACGCAGTGGGGCATTGTTTTGCAGCTCCTCCAGAAAAGGACGCAGGAGCGGATGCTCATTTTTCAGGGCATTCACCCGCTCCACAGAGGCCTCTTGTAGCCCCGCTTGCATGGCTCTCGGACTAAGCAGGCGATCACTAGGGGCCTGTTTTTCGTTGTACATCCGCAGCTCTTCGCTTCTCGCGGCACGTAGTAAGACGGCGAGGGAGCGCGGATAGGTATTGTCTCTGGCATCGGTGAGTCGGGCGTAGACCCAGTTGGCGGCGACGGCCTTTTTGCCCTTTTCCTGATTCAGTCCCCAGAGCGGGGCCAGCGCTTTGCGCAAGGTCTCTTCATCGGCGCTGTCGATCTCCTGATCGGTGAGCGGAAACTCTCGCTGGGCGAGCCTGCGAAACGGCTGCGAGCCACCAACCGCCAGGCGATAGGCGAGGCGCATAAAGTCGTCAATGCGCCATTGCAGTTCTAGGGTGCGCGGTTCGCCAAAATGGCTTTTATTGGTGAAGACAAGGGCGCTCCAGATATCTTCGCGCAGGAATATTTTAAAGCGAAGTTGGTGCAGATCCTGGTTGTTGCAGTCGTAGGCGAGGCGCAACAGCCCCCCGAGGGCATCGCCCCGCCAGGGGCTGGATTCTTGAAGATCCTGGTCTAGATCGTCGTAGAGCAGCCAGAGCTTTTTGTTCTTCTCTTCCAGTGATTTATTCAGATCGAGCAACAGGTCACGAGACAGCCCGCTATATGGAGATTCCAGCATCTCCAGCAGACTCGACGTATGGGTTGAACGCCAAGGATCTCGCGAGTGGTCGGGAAAATTGGCGTGCAGGTGGTTCCGTAATGGCCTCATTTCTTTGGCTTTGAGGACGGAGTCGAGCAGGTGGCGCTGGTTTGAGGCGAAGATGCGAATGATCGCATAGGCACGCCAGAGCGAAAGCCAGTCTCGTCCTTGCGCATTCATGCTGCGCTGAATCTCTTCAAATACGTCGGTAGTCGGACGCAGGGTTGCGTTAATAACCGGGCCGTGACCGGGTAGAATGTGAATGCCGTTCAGTTTGCCCCGCGCCCTCTTTATAGCGTTGTCCTGGTGCTCGACAAAGAGATGGAAAAGGGTTGATTTTCCGGTACCTTTGCGACCGCGCACGACCCAGCGGGCATCGTCGAGCAAGCGGTTGAAGTCGGATGTCTTCTGAAAAAAGAGTTCAAAATCGTCGGCAGCGATGGATTTGGCATCTCGCTCCGGAAAGCGGAGGGAGGTAATAATCTCCAAGCGATTCAATCCCTTCAGTGCCTGTTCAATGTCGCCTTCTGTTTCACTGTCAAGAATGCGGTTCGCTAGGGGGGCGTAGCTGGCCATACCGCTCTCCACCGGGTATTCGGTTGCCGAGGCGATACCTGGGGTGTAATAGATTTTGAGGGGATCCTCTTCGCCTAGATCGAACTGACTGAGGAAGCGCTCCACAATGGCTTGACCAATCTCCCCTTCGGGGACCGGCGATAAAACCAGATGGGTGGTAATATCGCTGAGCTGGTTCAGTATGTTGCGCACAAAGGCGATCCCCTCGCCATTTTGCTCACTGGGAAAGAGTATCAGAAAGGCCTCATCTGCAAGGCGCAGCAGGGATAACCCGCCCCACTCTCCGAGTCCGGTGCGGGCATCAATGAGCATAATGTCGGGGTCGAGTTGTTCGACGATCTCCTTTTCGAGCAGGCTCCAAGCATCTTGGTGAGTGGTGAGTACCTCCTGAGAAGAGAGGGTGTAGAGGCGACGGATATAGTCGTCGTTGATTTCTCCTGCGGGGATGAGGTGAATCGTAGCCCGTGAGCCGGGGTCTGTAACCGGGTAGGCGATTGGGGTGCGCTCTTCCGCCGTTCCGCCTACCAGACAGGTCTCCAGGCCTGCTCCGGTTAGCGGGTCAAAGGGGCGCACTTGGCGTTCCCATAGGTAGTCGATCAGCCCGGCCTTGATCGGGGTGCCATCTGGACGGGGTAGCGCCTTGTGCAGCCCGGGGGCTTCGACATCCATATCGACCACCACTACCCGCTCGCCAGCACGCGCTAGGTGAAAGGCGGTGTGGATTAACGCGGTGGTGCGCCCTACCCCGCCCTTGTAGGAGTAGAAGACGACTCGACGCGGTTTGCGCTGCTTGTTCGGGCTGGGGTCGGGACGCTCTCCCGCTTCGATCATGGAGACGGCTTGCTCCCAACTAGCGGGGGAGATTGGTTGGTGTTGGGTCTGGGCGAGTCCGCGCTCCTTGGCCTCTTCGGGTGTGTAAAGCTCTATTAAGGTGGGTCTGAGACCCGCTTCCAGTAACAGCGGTGCAACGTGCTCTTCACGCTGGGAGTGCGGCATACCGGCGAAAGCGTTATCAATGATCTGAAGGATAGCGCTGTGGCCCGCTCCGACTTCGAGTGCATAGCGATCTGCGAAGCGGGCATCTAGGGCTTCTCGGAGAGTGGCTAGGTTGTTCATATCGTCAAGCCCTCGTTTTTCTTTAGCCAGCCTTGGACATAGTTCAAGCTGCGTTGCCAGTTGTGAAGTGTTTCCTGCCCCAGTTCATCGGCGCAGTAACGAAGATCGATGAAATCCAGGGCGGTAGATCCAGCAGGGCGGGTCAGGCACGCCAGATGCTCCAGAAAGAGCTTGTCTGCCTTCGCTTTGCGATAGAGGTCGTCCATTTGGCGCAAACCAGTGATGAGACTGTGACCGGGACGTGCTACAGGCTGCTTTCGCATGGGATCTTTCGGGCGCTGACTCGGATCGTCCCACTTGGTGATTTTGTGATAATCGAGGATTAACGCCTTGATGCGGCATTCGATAGCAACCCCGCCAAGATGGGCTGCGGCAATGGAACGCACAGGAGTACACCCAAGAAGGGCGGTAACATCTTGCAGTCGTGATTCGTAAGCACCTGCGTAGTTTTCCATTGGTTGTGTCTCTGTGGGTTTTTTAGGGTGATAGCAGCATTACTCAATTAAATAACCTCAAAAAATCGTTAATTATAGACTCTTAGTCCCAATGCACCGCATCGGTTGAAATAGCGTTTTGCGCGGAAATACCCCACGTTGGTTGACATCATGTTGAAGAGATCCAAAGCCCAGTTATCAGACTGTAGGATACTCCCCCTCTAGAAAAAGTCAAGGACAGAAAACGGGTATGGCCAAAGTGATGCGCCGACTTCAGTAGATTGTGCAAAGGCGACCTTTCATCCTACACTACCCCATCGTGAGCTGCTCCCCGAGAGCAGCGTAGTTACGTGGTATCGTACAGCCTGAAGTATCCCTTTAGTTCGCCCCTTCTCCTCTTGGTTCTCACCGAATAGACCCTGATTTTCAACTTCTGTTTTTCTGCTGGTGCTACAGCGCAACCCTCTCCTCTCTGCTCGCTACTCGCTCCTCTCAGCTCTCTCCCCTGTCCTCCACCTTCTGCTCTATGCTACCCTACCCGTTTATCCGCCACCCGAAAACTTCCCACCATGCCGACACCCTCTCTACCGACCCCCGACCAGCTCGACCACTGCCTACTCAGCGACCGCCACCCACTGCGCAACCGCCTGCTGGCGCTACGCCGACGGGCGAGCCAAGGGCAACCGATAGAGGCAGCGGCAGTGGCGCAGGTAGCGGCGCAGATCAGCCGCTCCCAAGCGCTGGTAGCCCAGCGGCGGGAGCAGTTGCCGACGCTACGCTACCCGGAAGAGCTGCCGATCAGCGAACGGCGCGCAGGAATTGCGGCGCTGATTGCCGCCCACCCGGTGGTCGTGCTGTGCGGCGAGACCGGCTCGGGGAAGTCCACCCAGTTGCCGAAGATCTGCCTGGAGCTAGGGCGCGGAGTGTTTGGCCGCATCGGCCACACCCAGCCCCGGCGAATTGCGGCGCGAACCCTGGCGGCACGCATCTCCGCCGAGTTGGGGCGAGAGCTGGGCGATACGGTAGGCTACAAGGTGCGGTTTCATGACCAAGTACGCCCCCATAGCCAAGTAAAACTCTTAACCGACGGAATGTTGCTCGCGGAGATTCAGCAGGATCGTTACCTGAATGAGTACGATACCCTGATTATCGACGAAGCCCACGAGCGCAGTCTAAATATTGATTTCCTGCTGGGGTATCTGCAACAGTTGCTGCCCAAGCGACCCGATCTGAAACTGATTATCACCTCGGCAACCATCGACCCGGAGCGCTTCGCCGAACACTTCGGCGGAGCGCCGATCGTAAACGTTTCGGGGCGCACCTATCCGGTGGAGATTCGCTACGCCCCGCCCCGCGCAGCGAGTGCGGAGGGGGAAGAGGCGGAGGAGCAGCGCTTTTCCGAACGCGACGAAGAGATGCAGCAGGCGATTTTGGAGGCGGTCGATCGCCTGTCGCGCATTGATCGCGGCGATATTCTCATCTTTCTATCGGGAGAGCGGGAGATTCGCGAAACCGCCGAATCGCTGCGCAAACACCGTTTACAACGGACTGAAGTGCTGCCGCTCTACGCCCGCTTGAGTGTATCCGAACAGCAGCAGATTTTTAACCCCAGTGGAGAGCGGCGTATCGTACTGGCGACTAACGTTGCGGAGACCTCGCTAACGGTTCCCGGCATTCGCTATGTGATCGACACCGGCTATGCCCGCATTTCGCGCTACAGCCACCGCAGCAAAGTGCAGCGGCTGCCGGTGGAGCGGATCGCCCAGGCGAGCGCGAATCAGCGTACCGGTCGCTGCGGACGGGTCGCCGCCGGGGTCTGCATCCGCCTCTACAGCGAAGCCGATTATTTGAGCCGTCATGAGTTTACCGAGCCGGAGATTTTGCGCACCAATCTCGCCTCGGTGATTCTGCAAATGATGCTGCTGGGATTTGGCGATATTGGCCGCTTCCCCTTTGTCGATCCCCCCGACCCCCGCTTGATCAAAGACGGCTACCGGGTGCTGGAGGAGATCGGCGCGGTCGATGGGGCGCGTAAAGTGACCCGTTTGGGGCGTAAGCTGGCGCGGCTGCCGGTCGATCCGCGGATCGGGCGGATGCTGCTGGAGGCGGCGCATAACCACGCCTTGCGCGAAGTACTGATTATTGCCGCAGCGCTCACCATTCAAGATCCCCGCGACCGCCCGCACGATAAACAGCAGATGGCCGATGAGGCGCACCGCGAGTTTGTCCATGCGGAGTCCGATTTTCTGACCTATGTGCAGTTGTGGGATCACCTGGAGGAGCGCCGCCGCCACCTGAGCAAGCGGAAGTTTCGCGACGAGTGCCGCCAGCGCTTTCTCTCCTGGGTGCGGGTGCAGGAGTGGCACGACATTCACCAGCAACTGCGCAGCCAACTCCATGAGATGGGCTATACCGATGACAAGGGCGGGGTAGCGGGCGACCGTGAGCAGTTACATAACCGCTCCCCGCTGATCCATCGCGCCATTCTAAGCGGCCTGCTCAGTCATATCGGCTGTAAAGATAGCGGCAGCGGGCGCGACTACTTGGGGGCGCGAAACAGCCGCTTCCATCTCTTTCCCGGCTCCGGCCAGTTCAAACGCCTGCCGAAGTGGGTGGTGGCCGCTGAGTTGGTCGAGACCACCCGCCTCTACGCCCGCAATGTGGCGGCGGTGCAGCCGGAGTGGATTGAGGCGATGGCCGGCCATCTGCTCAAGCGCAGTTATAGCGAGCCGCACTGGGAGAAGCGGCGCGGACAGGTGGCGGCGAGTGAACGGGTAACGCTCTTCGGGCTGGTGCTGGTGCCTCAGCGGAAAGTCAATTTCGGTCCCATTGATCCGGTGCAGGCGCGGGAACTCTTTCTCCGTTTTGCCCTGGTGGAGGGGGATTTTGAGAGTCGCGCCCCCTTCTGGCGACACAATCAGGAGCTGATTGAGGAGGTGCGGCGGCTGGAGGCGAAGGAGCGGCGGCGCGATCTGCTGGTGGAGAGCGACCAGATCTACGCCTTTTACGCCAACCGGGTGCCGGACGGAATCTACAGCACCCCGCAATTTAACCAGTGGCTGCAACAGGTGAGCCGGGAGCAGCCCAAGCTGCTGCAGATGACCCTGGAGGATCTGCTGCAACAGGAGCAGCGGGAGGCCGAGCGCAACTACCCCGACCGCCTCTCGATAAACGGCATGGCGCTGCCGCTGGAGTACCGTTTTGACCCGACCCATCAGGCCGATGGGGTGACCCTGCGGGTGCCGCAGGCGGTGCTGAATCAGGTGACGGAAGAGCGCTGCCAGTGGCTGGTGCCGGGGCTATTGCGGGAGCGGGTCATTGCGCTGTTACGCGCCCTGCCGAAGAGTTTGCGGCGGACGCTGGTGCCGATCCCGGAGACCGCCGATGCCTGTCTGCGCCAACTGACCCCCTCGGATCGCCCCTTGGTCAGCGAGTTGGGAGGGTGTATTAAGGCGCTGACCGGGGTGCATATTCCCGAAGAGGCGTGGGAGGAGAGCAGTTTGCCGGATCATTTGCGAATGAATGTCGAGGTGCTGGATGGCAACGGCCAGCCGCTCGCGAGTGGTCGTGATCTCACGCAGCTCAAGCAGTGCCATGCCGTTGCGGCTGAGGCGGGCGGCTGGCAGCCTCCTGCCGCCAAGGCGTTTGCCCGCGACGGGATCACCCGCTGGGATTTTGGCGATCTCCCCATAGAGCTGGAGCTAAACGGAGCGGCGCTGGTGACCGGGCAGGGGGGGGCGGCGATCACCTTGCGCGGTTATCCGGCGCTGCTCGATAGCGGGGATGCGGTGGCGCTACGGCTGCTCGATACCCGAGATGCCGCCGAGCAGGCGACGCGCGGCGGTCTCTGCCGTCTGTTGCAGTTGGCGCTGCCCCAGGAGATGCGCTATTTGCGCAAAAATCTTCCCGGTATTACCCAGATGGCGCTTGCTTATAGCAAGGCCGCTAAGTCGCCGGTCGGGGCTACCGCGCCGCAGCGAAGCGCTTTGGAGGCGGAGGTGATGGCGCTGGTCGTGGAGTTGGCTTTTTTGCACGGGGAGGAGCCGTTGCCGCGAAGTGCCGCTGCTTTTGCGCAGACGTTGGAGCGCGGTACATCCCGGCTAATTCCGCAGTCTCAGCAGACTTTGGAGCTGTTGCAGTCGGTTTTTACCGGGTATCAGCAGGTGCGAAAACGCCTTGCGGTCAGTAATCAGCTTACCTGGTTTGCTTCGATTGGGGATATGCAGCAGCAGCTTGATCATTTGGTTTTTCAGGGATTTTTGCGGCAGATTCCCTATGTTCATTTGGAAAATTATCCGCGTTATCTTAAAGCGCTGCAACTCCGCCTTGATAAACTGCACCATGCCGCTTCTCGTGATCAGCAGCGGTTGCGTGAGTTACAGCCGCTGTTGGAGAGGTGGCAGGGCTACCAGCAGCGGCTGTTGCAGCAGCAGCGCAGTGATCCGCGTCTGGAGGAGATTCGCTGGATGTTGGAGGAGTTGCGTATTTCGCTGTTCGCGCAGGAGGTGGGTACCGCTTATCCGGTCTCTACGCTGCGGGTGCAGCGGCGTTGGGAGGCGTTGGGGTTGTGAGGGAGAGATTCGAGGTTCGAGGTGCGAGGCGCGAGGTGCGAGGTGCGAGGCGCGAGGTTGGATCGTTTCTACTGGGGTGTGGGAATGATGATAACCATAGGCCACGTAGA
>SLIM01000100.1 GCA_007135625.1 Gammaproteobacteria bacterium | reverse complement strand
CCAGACCGCGCCGGGTACGCGCCCCGATACCGCCAAAACTGGCCCACCAGCGTACCGTCTCCTCTACTTGCTGACGTTGCACGCTATCCAGCCTAGGATCAAGGGTCAGATTGAGGGCAAAACGGATACCCGACTCCGCAACTTGGTGAGGATATTCCTTAATCCTATGGCCTCCCCGCTCCAGACTGCCGTGGGCGGGAAAGAGGGCATAAGCGTTGATTCCTGGGCCGAGTTTGGGGACTGAGCGGTAGTGTCCGTCGCTCTCCTTTTTATAAGTAAATGAAGGGTAGATGTGGATTGCAGAGACCCCCTCCACCTGCAACGCCACCCGGCTAGCGGTGGGTTCCTTGGCCCCAATCCCCCCCCAAATCGCCCGTTCCGCCTGAAACAGCGCCTTACTGTCGGAATTATAGTTCAGCAGCCGCCACCAATAGCGCAACTGCCCGCGCAGCCCGCTGGGACGGATCGGTAACGCCACATCCACCTTGCCCGCCTCCACCCCACCGCCATAGAGCGGGGTAATGGTCTCGCAAGAGTAGCGCAACAGGGCATTGCCCTGATACTCCGTACACTTCTGTTGCCACGCACCTAGCGCAGCCTCTGCATCCAGCTCTTTGGGGAGGTTTCGCATCGGTCTCTCTCCTGTTCGGTCATCAATTAAGATATAAGATCATTCCCATGCTCCAGCGTAGGAACGCAGCCGGGGAGGCTCTAGCATCCCAGTAGCTTGCACACTATGACGGCAGCTTCTCCGCCAACTCATCCAGAATAAATATCTCCCCCTCAAAGTGTCCAAAGATGCGCTTTGCCCCCTGATCGTGCCACGCATCACACTCATGCGTAGAGGGCGCTTTAACGCTCGTCTTCAGTTGCTTAAAATCCAGCCCTTTAAGTGACTGTTTGGTCTCCAGATAGGCCGCTAGGTCATCCAGCTTAAGGTGAAGCTGCGCGGTACGCTCACCATTCAGACGCAGACGATCCACACTCTTCACAAAATCAGGCCCATAAATTAGTTTTGGCGAGATCAGGGGTAACGCTTTCTCAGCCATAATCGCCTTACTCTGCTGTTTCCAGATCAACTCCCCCCACGGCGAGAGTGTCGCCTCACCATCAATGGTCATAAACAGCGGCGCAGTTAATGCGGCCTGCGCCTCCTGCTCCAGTGGCAACCCCACCGCCGAGCGCCGTACCACTTGCAAACTCTTCTTGAGAATATCGGCAGCATCAAGCTTAATCGGCAGGCGCGGCAACCGTAACAGATCCCTACCCGACTCAAACGTATATACGCTCTCATCGGCATAGAAGAGACCCAAGGTTTGCAAGAATCCCTGCACACTTTTAAACCCACCAGTGAGGTTAAAAGTGACGTGGTACTGCTGCTCGCGATAACCGGGGAAGGTCTCATCACAACGTTTGACCAGGTCGGCCATACCGAGACTGAAGCGCTCCAACTCGGCAGTTTGAAGATCGGTAATCCGCCACACCTCCTCTGAGAGTGTACGGCTACGCAGCCACGCGGCGAGCATTCGCGCAGTCTCCGAACCGAGCCAGGTGTCAGTACAGACCAAGATATGATGATCACCCGCATGACCATCCATGCGCCCCTCGTAGAGGCGAATAATTCCGTTCAGCTCCGCACTAAGCCGCTGTAACGCCGCCAGATCGCTCATCTCACCCAGCTCACGACTGCGCTCCTCGATATGCTGCTGCAAACGTGCCTTTACCGCCGGGTCGCTAATCTCATCAGCCGTTTTGACATTGGCATAAGAGGTCACCAGTTTACGCACATCATTGTCTGTATTATTGGTCAACAGACTGGTTCCACAGGTACTCAAAATAACTTTACGATTCATAACTCAATAACCTCCACTTCCTCATCACTTCGCTACAGAAGAGCATAGTATCGCACCCCAAAAAGCCGGATGCAGGATTTGAAAAATGTCGATCTCTGATCGTTCCCACGCTGGAGCGTGGGAACGAGTAAAAACTGATCACCTTCACATTTCAGCATAGAAACGAGTGGTAATTCACTAAAAACGCTTAACCACCACCGCCTCGCTCTTCAAACCCAGTCCATAACTGGTTTTAAGCCGCTCACCAAACGCCTGAATCAGATATGGCTCTGCGGTGGTCTCGCCGAGAGCATTGCGCAGCTTTTTATTGATCTGCGTCTTACGCCCGCTCAGATAATTCTGCTCCATACCGCCACAGTTCAGCGTCTTTTTGGTATGCGCAAAACGCCCTGACATCTCATTGGCATAACTTGCGTAGTGGGCGATAAAGTCTTTTGCGGCCAAATGTTTCTCATCCGCATCAGGATGAATCGGCGGCAACCCCTGCACCACACGCTGGGCCAGCCAGCTATAGACCGCAAACTCGGTATCGCTCAACTTCACCACCTCCCCCCCGGCCACGATGCTCCCCTCGGCCAAGTTCAGCTCCAGCAGCGGAGGGCGCTCCCAAGCCTGCGCCGCGCTCACCACCTCGGAAAAGGAAAAAGTCTCCTCGCGCATCCGCTGCGGCAGATTGGCACGCAGCCGGACAAACGGAATCTCCGCCAGCGTCACCTCCGCCTTCGCCGCATCCAGCGGGCGCTGCTTCGGATCTGCGGCGGTAATCACATGCTCCTCAGGGGTTGGATAGAAAAAGTCGCGGTTATTCTCATACGGCGCAGAGACCAGCACATGCGAAAGGCGATCCTGCTTGCGGCCATAGAGCGAGAGCGCATAGCCGAGATAAAACCCCATCGTCTTGCGCCCGCCAGCGATAGAGACATGCAGCGCACTATCGGGGTCACGGGTAAAATAGCGCAGCTTCTCCGCAACAAAATCGGCCATCTGCTCATTCTCCTGCGGAGTACGAATATCCTCCAGCGGCCCGGCGCTCCCCGCAATCACATGAATCGACTCCACGCCAAACTGAATCGGCGGCAGTTGGTAATCGCGACAGAGGCGATAAAACCAGCCCGGCTCCTTCGAGAGCAGGGTGAGACGAACACGCTCCGCCCCCTCGCTCGTGGTCAAGACATGGATCTCATCGGGAATCGGCCCACCCGCCCGCTTCACCGCGAGCGCGTAGAGGGTCTCGGTAACAATTTGCGGGTTCAGGCCGGTGACTGCCAATAGAATATTACGCGAAGCCTGGGGGGTGCGCATCGGGTTCATCTTGCTCTCTCCTTTCGTTCTCACTTGGGGTTACGGCTCAACAGAACGGCATTGTGGCACGTCCTCACCGGTCACGCTCACTTTGTCATTTTTCGATTTTTTCGCCCTCTCCCGCGTCTGCGCTGCTACCCGCCGCCTCCAGCGGAGTGATGCGATACTGCCCCAACCCCATTACCGTCCCCTT
>SLIM01000287.1 GCA_007135625.1 Gammaproteobacteria bacterium | reverse complement strand
TGGTAGTGCGCCGCAACCGTTTGCTGGTAGGCCAGCAGCAGCTCGGCGTGTAGCTGCTCCTGACTACGCGCTATTGCGGCGTGCAGATCGGCCTCAAACGCGTCGCGATCCAGGTACTGCTTCAGCTCGATAAAGGCCAAGTCAAAAGTGACCCAGGTGAGTGCAGCGGCGGTGATCCCACACACCAAAGCGAGCGGGCCACCGGGGCTACAGAGCGCCGCCCCCCCGGCCCCGGCGGCGAGACTCCCCCCTCCCTTGGCCGCACCTTTTGCCGCCACCTGAGCAAGCAGTGCGGCGGCCCCCTGCACCCCTTTAGTGGCGACCAGCTCGGCAACCAACTGTTTCGCCACCACCCCGCCCAGCCCCTTGGCCGCGACCCCGCCGACCCCGGCCGCTGCCAGCGCCGTGGTCGCCTTCTGGCCCACTTCTAACGGGCTGAGTGCGAAGCTCTCCGCCAACCACGCATCAAGGTTGATCGGCTCCTCCCCCTCGGGCGGCTGCGCCTCCTCCACCAGCGGCTGGTAGCGGCGGGCAACCCGCTCTAATTCACTGACAAGCTGCTGGTTACTCGCCTGCAGGGCGGTGGCCAGCTCCCCGTTCAGCCCCTGTTGCAGTTGATTGAGCTGCGCCTCAATCGCGCTGGGCGCAATCACCAGGCGGGTCAACTGCTCGCTAAACAGCTCCAGCAGATCACCGCGCACGGCAGCGGCGATGCGGCTGTAATCCCCGCTTAGGGAGTAGTACCAGTCGGCGAAAGCGGGAACCCTTGCGTGAAGCGGGTCGAAAGCGGCGGCGAGCTGCTGGTCAATGAGGTCGGCCATCCGCTGCTGTAACGCCTCCTCCTCGGCGGCCAACTGCGCCGCCAACTGCGCCCCCAGCAGCGTCGCCTGGTGCGGAGGAAGATGGTGAGAGCGGCCATGCAGTACCACTTTAATCAGGGTGATCGCCGGAGGTGGAATGGCGCGTTCACTCGTGCTATCGGTCGCCGCAAGCCGGGCATCGGCAAGCTGGCGAAGTTCGCGCAGGGCGGCGTACCCGCTCAAAAGGGCGAGCAGCAGAATCGTGAGGACAAAGACCTCCCAAAAGAGCGAGCGCGGCTTGCGGTGCGGCGTTTCATTCATCACGGCTGCCTCGTGCGGCAAAGGGGGCGGGCGTATCTTGCGCCAGCCAGTGGAGCAGGTTTTCCGGAGAGAGCATCGCCCCCAGTAGCATCCGGCTATAGATCCAGAGGAAGGCGAGGTAGAGCGCCAGAAAGAAGAGCCAGGCAAGGGGCGCAATAAAAAGCAGCGCGGGATGGCTCAAACCGCTCTGCACCAGCCACCAGCCGGTGTGGTGCAGGGCGCTGTCGAGACGCACCAGCAGCGCCAGCTCGGGACAGGCGAGCTGAATCGTCGCGACCTCCGCCTCAATCCCCGCCAACAGACCGCTACCGCGCAGATCGGGAAGCGGCGAGTAGTAGGCGAGGGCGAGCAGCGCCCCACCACACAGCAAAGTATTGACCAGCACCAGCCACTGGCGGGCGAGAATCGGGGCAAAACCGGGGCGGACATGGGATGGTAACCAGCGGCTGAGTCCCTGCACCGCCAGCCACAGCAGCAGCGCATCGGCAAGCAGCAGCAGCCAGTAGTGGGTAGGCCAGCGCAACACCCCGAGCAGCAGCACCAGCGCCAGCAGCAACCCCTTGAGCAGGTGCCAGGTTAGCAGCAACGCGCCACCGCGCAACAGGCTAAACAGCCAGCTCTCGCCACGCAAATAGCTTCTCAGCCAGGCGCGTCGCCGCAGCAGCGCCCCCTCCAGGGTACTGGCCGCAATCAGCAGCGCAACCACGCCAATCAGCGGCAGCAGCAGCAGGCAGTGGAGTTCCGCATAGGCCGCTTGCCACAGCCGCAGCACCCCCCAGGCGCAGAGGACTCCCAGCAGCGCGGGCAGCGCACCCGTCGTGAGCTGCGGGTCGGATCTCACGGTGCCAGCACCACCCGGTCTCTACCCTCCTCTTTGGCGCGGTAGAGGGCTTGATCGACCCGCTGAAAGAGCTGATCCAGCCCCTCGGGCTTCTGGTACTCAGCGACACCGAGGCTAACCCGAACGCCTTTATCTAGCGAAAAATCGGTGTTGGCGATCCGGCCACGCAGCCGTTCGGCAAAGATTCCAGCATTTTGCAGTGGTGTCATCGGCAGCAGGAGCATAAACTCCTCGCCGCCCCAGCGGGCGACGATATCGGTTTCGCGTACCTGCTTGGCGAGCAGTTCGGCCAGTTGGCGCAGTACTTGATCCCCTTTAAGGTGGCCATAGTGGTCATTAATCGCCTTAAAATAGTCCACATCCAGCAGCACCAGCGAGAAGTTTGCGTCGAGATAGCGGCGGGCGCGGCTGATCTCCTGCTCCAGTGTCTGCTGCATTCGCGAGCGGTTGGCGATACCGGTCAGCGAGTCGGTAGAGGCCAGCACCTCCAGCCGGGCCGCCTTGTCACGCAGTAGCGCAACCACCTCCTGCAACTGTTCGGTATGGCTACGCAGCAGCCCGACCCAGCGGTTATAGGCGAGCGAAACCAGTTCACGCTGGGTAATCACCCCGAGCAGCACCTCATCTTCCACTACCACGGCACGTTTATAGCGGTGGGTACGGATATACTCCAGCGCTTGCTTAATGGATGTCTCCCGCTTAATGGTCTCCAGCGGGGTGGACATGACCTGTGAAACGGGAAGATTGAGGTTGGCGGTATCCTCCAGCAGTCGCACCGCATCTTTGGTGGTAATAATGCCGATTGGCTTGCGGTTTTCAACAATCACTACGGCATCATCATTGGTATTAAGCTGCTGCAACACCTCCCGCAGTAACTGGTGGGGACCGGCGGTTTTTGCCATGGTGCGCTGAAAGATCTCCCCCACCTGCTGCCGCTCAATCAGCACCTCGGGGTCGATATTGGTGACGATGTCGGTATAGGAGACAATGCCCCAAAGCCCCCCGTTCTCATCCAATACCCCCAAATACTCGGCGCGTTGATCCATGCGCGGAAAGACCTCCAGCACATTGGCATCCTTCGGGACACAGAGCAGATCCTCCAGCGTCACCTCGGACAGAGCGCGACTGCGACTGCTCTCCTCAGCGCAGCAGCGGATTAGGCTGTTGGCGGTAAAGACTCCATAACCAAGGCCGCGTCGATCTCGACGGACGACAACGTCACGCACATCGTGGCGCAGCATCATCGCCACCGCCTCCGCCACGCTCGCCTGCTCATCAATCATAATCACTGAGCGGGTGGCAATCTCTTCAATCGAGGGAAAAAACATGGTGCTACTGTAGTTCTCCAAGAGTGGTGTCGATCCGAAAGGATAAGTCCGAAAAGTGAGAAGCCTGCAC
>SLIM01000336.1 GCA_007135625.1 Gammaproteobacteria bacterium | reverse complement strand
TCGCTGCTCTTTCGTGATCCTGCCTTGCAGCGGTTGAACCAGGCTGGTGGTGCCAAACCAAGGCAGTTAATCAGTGCCGTCAGTTTATGGCAGCGGGCCGGCTCGCAATGTGTCACACTCCCCCAATCCCTTGCTGCACCCAATACCTTTGCAGAGCATGACTACAACCCACTGACAGCGAAACAAAAATCGGCGGCCACTGGCTTGGCTGCGGAAAATATTGTTGAAGTAAATAAATACCTTTTACGCTATTGCCACCACCATAAATGGCTGCTGCCGAACCCCTTGCTCTACACCTTGGTGCAGCAGGCAGAAAACCACAGTGCCATGCAGTACCACCTGCTGTATCTGTTAAGCCCGCAGCAGAAGTTTGCCATTAGTCAGATTTTTACTTCAAGTAAACAGAGTGTACAGCGTACAGATGACGACTGGCTCTATGGCAGCCCCATAAACAGAAAAGCGGCCTTACTGGATGCCCTGAAAAGCTCCCCTGCAACGGCTTTGGCGATGATGGAGGAAACCTGGAAAAGTGATAAAGCGGCAGAGCGTCAGCAGTTTTTACAGTTGCTGCCAGAGTACCTGGAGGATGTTCCCGAGAGCTGGTTCATAGCAAAACTTAACGATAAAAGCAAAGCGGTAAACGAAACGCTCGGCACGCTACTGGTGTGTAAAAACAGCGCGTATGTCAAGCAGGAGGTTGAGCCATTTTTAGCGGCATTTCTAAAAATAGAAAAAAAGATGTTAAGAACGAGCGTAGTGATCGACCCACCGGAAAACTATTCGTCCGCCTGGAAGCGCTACGGTGTTCAGGAGAAAAAACCTGCAAGTTTCCCATTTTCAAAGCAGAGTTACTGGTTGATACAACTGCTGCAACTGGTAAAACCCAGTGAGTGGATTGCCAGTTTGGGAGTGAGTATGGAGAAACTTCTATCGGAGGTAAGAAAAAGCGATTATCGCAAAGAATTACAGCGCGGGTTACGCCTTGCAGCAATACGTTACTGTGACAAGGAGTACATGCGCGTTGATCACTCTGCAGAGCTATATGAGCTTGTTTGTGAAAATGAATCCACTCTTCTCAGTGCCTATACGCAGCAGGATTTACAGTGGCTGTTTTCGCAATTACTGGTAGCGGTGGAAAAACTTCCGAAAAAATCCTTTTATGCCTCTTTACACCCCTGCCTATTGCCACTGCTTCGCAGGATAGAGGTTTTATCGTCAGCCAACTCCCAGCAACTCCTAGAGCAGGTACAACAGCAATATGAGCAGCAGCACCTGTATCCATCGGATATGTTTATCCTATCGGTAAGCCTGCATGTTGCCGTAGCGGAACGCTTCGGCACCTGGTTAAAAGCGCGAATAGATCGCAATGAGACGACAAACGATTCGGCACTGCAGCTATTACGCATCCTCAAATTACGCACGCAATTGGAGAACAAACCTCATGGGTGAAGAACTTCGCTTACCCGCTGAATTACTTTTTCAGGAAGAAATTGAGCAGATCAAAAGTATTGATGATAAGCCGAGGCCCAGCTCTTGGGAGCTTTCTCCCTGGGGGGTTGAGCAGTTCATTATGGGGGCAACCCTTCGTAATGGCTTTGCAGTCAGTGCAAAATACATCGGCAACCGGCGCTTGATTCAAATTGCCATTGCCACGTTGGTGACTGATAGGGCGCTGCTGCTCTATGGTTTGCCGGGTACGGCGAAGTCGTGGGTGGCCGAAAATCTTGCGGCGGCTATTTCCGGAGATTCCCAGTTAATTGTTCAAGGCACTGCAGGCACCTTGGAAACCGATCTGCGTTACAACTGGAACTACGCCAAGTTACTGCAGGAAGGGCCTTCAGAACAGGCGATTGTCAAAAGCCCACTAATGCGCGCTATGGAAATGGGAAAAATTGCGCGAGTGGAAGAGCTTACGCGTATTCCGGCAGAAGTGCAGGATACCTTGATTAGCCTGCTATCGGAAAAGAATATCGCCATTCCTGACCTGAATAGCAGTGTGTACGCCCAGAAAGGCTTTAACCTAATTGCCACCGCAAATAATCGTGACAAAGGGGTTAATGAGTTTTCCAGCGCCTTAAAACGCCGTTTTAATACAGTGATATTGCCGCTGCCGAACACCCTGGAAGAAGAGGTCGCGATTGTGAAAAAGCGTGTTGCCGACTTTGGTACAACGCTGGAACTGCCGGAGTTGCCGGACTCCTTCGAAGAAATTAAACGTGTGGTGACCATTTTTCGCGAATTGCGAGAGGCAAAAACCGTTGATGGCAAAGAAAAAGTTAAACCGACTTCCGGTACTTTGAGTCCGGCGGAAGCGATTTCAGTGGTGAATAACGGTATTGCTCTTAGCGCACATTTTGGCGATGGTCAATTGCAAGCCCATGATATTGCCTCTTCTTTGGTGGGAGCGGTCGTGAAAGATCCAGAAAAAGATCAGGTTATTTGGAATGAATATCTCGATACCATTATCAAGTCTCGCAAGGGCTGGTCAGACCTCTATCGCGCCTGCAAGGATCAGTAGTCATGCTGGTGAAAGAGCGAGTTTATCTGCTGGGTATTCGCCATCATGGCCCGGGTTCTGCCTACAGCGTAGTTAAGGCACTGGAAGAGATTCAGGCGGACTGCGTGTTACTTGAGGGACCTGCAGAACTGGAAAGTGCGATTCCCTGGTTGTGTCATAAAGACACACAATTTCCTGTTTCCGTTTTACTCTACAACAGCAAGAAGGTCGCCCAATCCTGTTTTTACCCCTTTGTGGAGTTTTCGCCTGAATTGCAGGCGCTGCGTTACTGTAACGAACATCAAATCCCGGTGAAAATGTTTGATTTGCCTGTGGCGATGCAGATGGGCAGGGAAAATCAGCTTCTTGAGCAGGCCGAGCAGCAAGATGCGGAACAGCGCCTAGGGCAAGAAGAGCGTACCGCGCCATCCCAAGGGAGTGAGCGACCGCACGTTGAGGCCGAACGGATCGACACCTTAGACCCCATTGATCTATTGGGGAAAGCGGCCGGTTATGAGGATGGTGAACGTTGGTGGGAAACCCTGGTGGAAAGCCGCCAGAATGGCTTGCCGGTTTTTTCTGCCGTGGGTGAAGCCATGGCTGCAACAAGGGAGGTTATCGAAGCGCAAAACGGTGTTTACCGTGAGTACGATGCTCTTCGCGAGGCCTGGATGCGCAACGTCTTACGCGCAAGCGTAAAAGAGTATAGGGGGAAGATTGCCGTGGTGTGTGGTGCATGGCATGTGCCGGCATTAGCTGCTGAAGTCAAAGCGAAAGACGACCATGCAAAGCTTAAAGGAATTGCTAAAGTTTCGGTACACACTACGCTTATTCCCTGGACATTTGAGCGTATGAGCCTGGCGAGTGGTTATGGTGCCGGTTTACGCTATCCAGGCTGGTATCAACACATCTGGCGATGCTATCAAGCGCACGAGAGCCGTAGTAAAGAGCAGCCTCTGCACCGGATGCTGACACAAAGCTGGTTGGGAAGAGTGGCAAAAACGCTGCGTAAACAGAAAATGGATGTATCCACGGCAACGGTTATTGAGTCGGCACGCCTGGTGGAAACGCTGGCGGCGATACGGGAAATTGCCATGCCGTCCATACCAGAGTTCAATGAAGCCATTAGCACTATAATGTGTTTTGGTGATACCACACCCTTACAACTTATCGAAAAGGATTTGCTGATAGGTCATGTAATGGGCAAAGTGCCGGAAGGTGCGCCCAAGCTGGCGCTTAAAGAGGACTTTGACAAGCAAGTAAAAAGCTTACGCATAAAACGTAGCAGCGAAAGCAAGCACCTCGAACTCGATTTACGCAAACCTCTGGACATACAGCGTTCTATATTTTTTCATCGCCTACTTTTGTTGGATATAAAATGGGCTGCAAAAACGTACTCTTCCTCCAAGGGAACCTTTAAGGAGGTCTGGAAACTTCAATGGTTGCCCGAATTCGAGCTGGATTTTGTGGGTGCCAGTATTTTTGGCAGTACCCTTGAAAATGCTGCCAGCGCATCCACGGTGCAGCACTTGGAAGGGGAGGCGCAGCTCCATAAAATCGCTGGCTTACTCAAGCAGTTACTGTTTGCCGAGCTGCCGGGCGTGATCGATGTTGCCATTAAAAAATTACATGATCGCGCTTCTGTGGAGGCCGATCTCGATGACCTAATGGCAAGCCTGCCGGAGCTGGTGGAGATTAGTCGGTACGGTAATGTGCGTAAAAGCGATGTAAAGCCGGTGCTGGCGGTGATTCACTCGATCATTCCCCGCATTAGTGCGCGCTTGCCGAGCGTTTGTCACAACTTGAATGAAGAGCCAGCCAAGGCCCTGGCTCTGGCCATGGAGCAGTGTGATCATGCCATTGCCCTGTTTGCTGTCGAGCAAGCCTCGGAGTTTTGGCGTCATGCGCTAACACAACTGCTACAGCAAGGCAGTACTCATGGTTTTATCGCGGGTAAATGCTGCCGTCTGCTCATGGAGCATCAACAACTCACTGCCGAAGAAACGGCGGATCGTATGCAGTATGAGTTATCCCGAGGCAGTAGCGTGGAGAGAGCGTCTCAGTGGCTAGAAGGGTTTATCGCCGGTGGTGCCACCCTGTTGATTCACGATGATGTGTTGTGGAACCTTGTTGATGAATGGCTGCGCAGTCAAAGCAGTGAGCGTTTTATCGAACAGTTGCCTATACTGCGAAAATGTTTTGCGCAGTTCTCGCGGGAAGTGTCGGCCCAGTTATTGAATAAAGCCAAGCATGGAAAAAAATTGGCAACTATACAAAAAGTACAGCAGAACTTTGATGAGCAGACAGCGGCAAAAGCGCTGGCTAACGCGATCCATCTATTGGGGCTATATGAGGAGAGTGGAGATGAGTGATGAAGAGGCCTTATTGCAATCAAAAAATTATCAAGATCAAGGTTTCTTGCGCTGGCGCTTAGTGCTTGGGGATAGCGCAAAAAAGGAGGCTCCTCTGGAGGGTGAGCTGGCGATTATGGATGATGCGCTGGAAAAGCTCTATGGTGATGAGGGCGATGGTGCTGGCGATAACAGAGCAGGCGGGCTGGGTCGATCCACTCCAAAGGTTGCACGCTGGCTGGGTGATATTCGCACCTATTTTCCCTCTTCCTGCGTACAAATAATGCAGAAGGATGCTATTGAAAAATATCAGCTAACCCATTTGCTGCTCGAACCGGAAATTCTCGAAACGCTGGAGCCGGATGTACATTTACTGGCAGATGTGATCACCCTGGGGCAGATGGTTCCCGATGAAACCAAACATAGCGCCCGGCAGGTGGTGGATAAGATCGTCAAGGAGTTACTGAAGCGTCTCGAAGAACCGATGCGCCAGGCTGTGCGCGGTGCGATCCATCGCAATACCCGCACACGCAGGCCAAGGGGAAATGATGTGGATTGGCCTGCCACCATTCGCGCCAATTTAAAAAATTATCAGCAGGAGTATCAATCGATCATTCCTGAAGTGCTTCTGGGTTATGGCCGTAAAAGCCAGGCAACCCATCAAGAGATTATTTTATGTATTGACCAGAGCGGCTCCATGGCAAGCAGCGTGGTATACTCCAGTATATTTGCTGCGGTGTTAGCTTCCATTCCGGCGGTATCTACGAAAATGGTGCTGTTTGATACCCAGGTGATCGATGTCACAGAGCAACTGCACGATCCGGTGGATCTACTCTTTGGTGTACAACTGGGCGGTGGTACGGATATTAATGCTGCGGTGAAATATTGTGAGCGTTATCTTGCCTCCCCGGCCAAAACCACTATGGTACTGGTTACCGACCTCTACGAGGGCGGTGATCGCCAGCAGCTTATCGCACGCATAAAAAACATCAAAGAAGGTGGCTGCAATGTTATCGTCTTGTTGGCTCTGAATGATGAGGGCGCACCCTTTTATGATGCAAAACTGGCGCAAACCATTCGCCATTTTGATGTGCCTGTCTTCGCGTGTACTCCTGATGCTTTTCCGGGGTTAATGGCAAAGGCCATTCAGCGACAGGCGATTGATGTTGCGGAGTACACCACGCAGTCTTAACCGCATGTTGTTAGAGGGAGTGAATCACTGCGCCAAGCCAAAAAATGAGCGTCGCACCCAATGAAACCGCACGATTGATGAAAGAAATTAACGCGGATCGATTTAGGATGGGAAAGATTCGAGGCGGAGTGCAGCCTCTAGAACCTAGAGGCTAGAATCTCACATCTTATTACCCAAGGAACCGCCCCGATGGCCCGCTTCTCTATCCTCTATGGGTGATGTTGCGATAGAATGGGGTACCGGGTCGTCACCCTCGACCGGTTGCCCGCGAAGCGGGCGAGCTTTGTGTGCGAGCTACCCGGTCACTAGGGACGACCCACGGTCGCAGCAGCGACCTCTGGAGAGTGGCCAAAATATCTACAAAATTAGAGGTATATGACAAATGTCGCAAGAGAGTAGTTTTACCGAGAACAATGCAGCGGACACCGATGAGCGTTTTTCCGAGGTCATTGAAGTACAAGGACGGCGGATGCGGATGGGCGATCTGCTGGAGGATTATGCCCATATCAATGACGAATTGAAATCGACCCGCCGCGATAACCGCAAGGCGGTGAAGCAGTATCGCCGGGAACAGGAGCTAAAGCCTTACCAAGCTGAGCTGATTCGGATGCAGCAGCATCTGGAAGATACCAATGGCCGCATGATCATTCTGTTTGAAGGGCGCGATGCCGCCGGCAAGGGGGGAACCATTCGGCGGGTGACCCGCTACATGAACGAAAAGCACTATCGGGTAGTGGCCCTCGGCAAGCCGAGCGAGATCGAGCGCACCCAGTGGTTTTTTCAGCGCCACATCCGTCATTTTCCAACCGGCGGTGAGGTGGTACTCTTTGACCGAAGCTGGTATAACCGGGCGATGGTCGAGCCGGTTTTCGGCTTCTGTAGCGACAAGGAGTATAACAACTTCATGAACGGCGTAACCGGCTTTGAGAAGGATCTGGCGCGTAACGGAACCATCCTCATCAAGCTCTACTTCAGCGTCACCAAAGAGGAGCAGGCCCGCCGCTTCGAACGGCGCAAGACCGACCCGCTGCGCCAGTGGAAGTTAAGCGAGGTTGACCTCCAGGCGCAAGAGCGTTGGGACGAGTTTACCGAGGTCAAATACCAGATGCTCAAGCGGACTAACACCAACCACTCCCCGTGGACAATTATTCGTTCCAACAACAAGCACCTCGCCCGCCTCAATGCGATGAAGGTGATCCTCAACGCAGTCCCCTACCAGCGCCTCGACACCCACCTTGACTTCGTCCCCGACCCGGAGATCGTCGTCTCCGGCTCACGCGAGCTAGAGACCATGGAAGCGGAGCGGCTGCAACTGGGCAAGTTCAACGTCTGAGCCATGACCACTACCCGATCCATCGCCGAACTTATGGAGAGCAGCGGGGTTGCCTTCGGCACCAGTGGTGCCAGAGGAACCGTTGCGGCAATGAGCAACGCCCTCTGTCGCGCCTACACCGCCGGTTTTCTGCACTACCTGAGCGAACAGGGCGAACTCCCCCCCAGCGGCGGAGAGGTCGCCCTCGCTGGCGACCTGCGCAGCAGCACCCCACGCATCGCCAACGCGGTTGCCGCCGAGATCATCGCCCTTGGTCACCACCCGATTGATTGCGGTGAGATTCCCACCCCGGCCCTCACTCTCTACGCGATGCAGCGCGGGATCCCCTCGATTATGATCACCGGCAGCCACATCCCCGAGACGATGAATGGCATCAAGTTCAATAAGCCGAGTGGCGAGATTCTCAAGGCCGATGAAGCGGGTATTCGCCGCCAGCGGGTGGTGCTGCGTGAGGAGTGCGATCCACCGCTGGCACTCCCCCGCACCCGCGATGCCGAGCGCAACTACCTGCAACGCTACCTCGATTTCTACCCCAGTGACCTGCTGCGCGGTCGCCGCATCGGGGTCTACCAAAACTCCTCGGTCGCCCGCATCCTGCTGGTGGAGGTGCTGAGCGCTCTAGGGGCCACGGTCATCCCGCTCGGCTACTCTTGCGACTTTCTGTCGGTCGATACCGAGGCGCTGCGCCCGGAGCAGCTCGACGCTGCCCGCCAGTGGGTCGCCGACTACCAGCTCGATAGCCTGGTCTCCACCGATGGCGACGGCGACCGCCCGCTGCTTAGTGACGAGCAGGGTAACTGGCTGCGCGGCGACCTCGTCGGCATCCTCTGCGCCCGCCACCTCGGCTGCCGGGTCGTCGCCACCCCGGTCAGCAGTAACAGCGCAGTCGAGCGTAGCGGCTGGTTTGATCAGGTACGGCGCACCCGCATCGGCTCCCCCTACGTCATTGAAGCGATGCAGCAGGCGCTTGACGAGGGGCAGCGTTACGTCGCCGGTTACGAAGCCAACGGTGGCTTCTTACTTGCCGACTCGGTAGCGCGGGCCGGGCGCACCCTCGCGCCGCTACCGACCCGCGATGCCCTGCTCCCGATTTTAGCGCTGCTCGCCGAAACGGTGACCGCGCCGATCTCCCGCCTCAGCGCCAGCCTGCCGGCACGCTATACCTACAGCGACCGCTTGGTTGAGTTTCCCGTCGCACAGAGCCAGCACTACCTCGCGACCCTGCGCGACGGCTCTCTGGCGCAGCGCCAGCAGCAGTTCCACACCCTATTTGGCCAAACGCTGGGAAAAGTTGTCGCCTTCGACTACACCGACGGCGTGCGCATCACCCTCGATAATGAGCGCATTCTCCACCTGCGCCCCTCCGGCAACGCCCCCGAACTGCGCTGCTACAGCGAAGCGGAGAGTGCCGAGCAGGCCGCCCAGCTCAATCGCGCCGGTATGGAGAAGATGGCGGGATGGCTTACGGACGCAGCACGATGAGAGTGAGTCGCCCCGGTCTATAACGATGAAGATCATCCGTACCCATAAGAGGAAGCTGCCGCTGAGCAATAGCGGCAACCTCTCCCTCTATTTTATTGGCACCGGCTCCGCCTTCGTAAAGAGCCTGTTCCAAAACAACGTAATCGTCGTCAAGGGGAACCAGCACCTGGTCATCGACTGCGGTACTCGCTGCATGGAGGGACTTAACACGGTAAATATCAGTGCCGTTGAGCTGAAAAACTTCCTGATCACCCACACCCACGCCGACCACATTGGCGGCCTAGAAGAGGTGATGCTCACCAACCGCTACGTCGCCCACCAGCGCCCGCGCATGATTCTCACCGAAACCTTTGAAAAGATCCTCTGGAACCAGTCGCTGCGCGGCGGTAGCGCTTGGTCTGAATGCCACCAAGGGGAGCCACTGGAGTTTCACGACTTCTGGCAGGTACTGCGTCCCACCCTAGCCAGCGGAATGCCTCGCGAAACCTGGAGCTACCGCCTGGGCGAACTCGACCTGCTGATGCCGCGCACCTGCCACATCCCCGACAGCGCACAGAGCTGGAGAGACTCTTTTTGGAGCTGCGCGGTCATTTTGGATCGTCGCATCCTCTTTACCTCCGACACCCGCTACGACCCCGAGCTGATCCTCGCCTTTGATCGCCTCCTTAACCTGGAAATCATTTTTCACGACTGCCAATTTTTCACCGGCGGAGTCCACGCTTCCCTCGCCGAAATCAGCCAGCTTCCTCCCAAGATTAAAGCCAAAACCCTCTTAATGCACTATGGAGACACCTGGCGCGACTACCAGGATGCGGTTAAAGCCGCCGGCTTCCTAGGCTTCGCCCGCCAAGGCCACACCTACTCCTTCCCCGGTGACTAGCGTACAGCTTCCCGACCGATGATCCCCACCGTACAGGTACTTGAACCCATGCCACATCCTCTCCTCTCCGGGCTATTTCCCTCCGGGCTACTCCTTTTCGGGCTACTGCTGCTCGCCCTGCCCAGCGCCGCCAGCGCCACCCCCAACGAGCTACACGGCACCGTCATTGCGGTCATCGACGGCGACACCATCCGCCTGCGCACCAGCGGCGGCAACCGCCAGCGCATCAAACTGCACGCCATCGTCGCCCCACGCCACCACCACGACAGCGCCACCATTCTACGCGACTGGATTCTTCAGCAACCGGTGCGAGTGGTCTGGGAAAGCCGCGACCGCTACCGGCGGATCGTCGGCACCCTCTACCTTGACCAGCGCGAAATCAACCTGGAGCTGGTCGCCGCCGGACTCGCCTGGTTCTTTCACCCCGGCGACTACCCCGACGCCATGCGAGAGCGTTACCAGCAGGCCGAAGCCGAAGCCCGCAGCAACCAGCTTGGACTTTGGGCCGAACCGGCACAACTCCCTCCCTGGGAGGGCTATCAACGGCCATGAAATACCACAATCACCCCCACCCCAGCAGCGGACGCAGCGGCATTCTGCTCACCAACCTCGGCACCCCAGATGCCCCCACCACCGCCGCAGTGCGCCGCTATCTTGCCGAGTTTCTCTGGGATCCCAGGGTGGTCGAGGTTCCCCGCCCGCTCTGGTGGCTACTGCTGCACGGCATCATTCTACGCACCCGCCCGCGCCGCTCCGCCCACGCCTACCGCCAAGTCTGGCAGGCGCAAGGCTCCCCCCTACTCACCACCACCCAGCGCCTCGGCGAGCGGCTGCAACAGCGACTCAACCAGCAGCAAGGCGCAGCGAGCGCCCCCCTAGTCGTGGTCGCCATGCGCTACGGCAACCCCTCGATAGAGGAGGGGCTTAACCGCCTCGATGCCGCCGGAGTCGAGCGCCTGCTGGTACTCCCGCTCTACCCGCAATACGCCGCCGCCACCACCGCCTCCACCTATGACGCGCTCTACCAGGTGCTGCGCCGCTGGCGCCGTCTCCCCGAGCTGCGCTGGATCAACCACTACGCCAACGAACCCCACTACATCGCCGCTCTCGCCGACTCCGTGCTACGCCACCAGCAGCAGCACGGCCAGCCGGAACGGCTGCTGATCTCCTTTCACGGCATCCCCCAACGCTACGCCGACGGCGGCGACCCCTACCCGCGCCACTGTGAAGAGAGCGCCCACGCCCTCGCCACAGCGTTAGGACTCACCCCGCAGCAGTGGCAACTGAGTTACCAATCCCGCTTCGGGCGGGAAGAGTGGCTGCGCCCCTACACCGATGAGACGCTAAAAAGCTGGGGGGCCGAAGGGGTCTCCCACACGCAGGTCATCTGCCCCGGCTTTGCGGTTGACTGTCTGGAGACTCTGGAGGAGATCGGCGAGGAGAACCGCGACTCTTTTCTCCACAGCGGCGGTAAAACTTTTAGCTACATCCCGGCACTCAACGACCACGACAGCCACCTCGAACTCCTCACCACGCTGGTCAACCGGCATACCCAAGGGTGGGCGTAGTGTGACGCTATTTGGAATTATCGACCGCTACATTCTGCGTGAAACGTTAAAAGCTTTTTTAGCGATTCTTAGCGTAATGACCCTGATTTTGATCAGTCACGCCATTATGAAGCTGCTGCAACGGGTTGCAGCGGGACGGTTTAGCGCCGAGATCCTCATGCAGCTCATCGCCCTGGAGTCGGCCACGGTACTCGGCCTACTGATCCCCCCCGCCTTCTTCTTCGCCATCCTCTACTCCCTCGGGCGGATGTACCGCGACAGCGAGATGACCGCGCTCTTCTCCGGCGGCATCGGCATCGGACGCATCTACCGCTCCTACCTCCTGCTCGCCCTCCCGCTGACCGCCCTGGTCGCCACCTTCACCCTGCTCATCACCCCCGAGGTCAACCGCCAAAAAGAGCTGCTCAAAGAGCACAACCGCGAATTCGCCGACCTCACCTACCTCCCCGCCGGACGCTTTCACGAGGCCCGAGGAGGCGAACTCACCTACTTTTTCGAGCGCCTCAGCGACGACGGGCAGCGCCTGGAGGGGATCTTCATCCGCCAGCAACAGGCCGACCAATTCGCCCTCATTACCGCTAGCAGCGGCCACCAAGCGAGCGACCCGGTCACCGGCGAGCGCTTCATTATCCTCGAACAGGGGCGACGCTACGCCGGAATCCCCGGCGAAAGCGGCTTCTCCAGCGGCCAATTTGAGCGCTACGGACTGCGCCTCGAAGCTCCACCCAGCGCCCTAACCGAAACGCTCCCCTACCGCGCCGCCGCCACCCGTGACCTCTTCGGCAGAGACGAAATCCGCGACCAAGCGGAGTTACAAGGACGCTTCATGCTCCCCCTCGCGATTCTGGTCTTCACCCTCATTAGCATCCCCCTCAGTCGATCCCTGCCGCGTGAAGGGATCTACGGGCGACTGGTCTTGGCGGTACTCTTCTACTTCCTCTTCGTTAATCTAATGGCCCTCTCCGAAGACTGGATGCGCAGCGGAGCCACCCCGCTCTGGATGGGGCGCTGGTGGGTCCACCCCTTCATGCTCCTAATCGCCGCAACCCTGCTCCAGCTCTACACCCGCCCCCCCCTCCGCTTACTGCACAGACTGCGCCGCGCATGAGACTCCTCGACCGCTACATTGGCCACTCCATCGGCATCGCCACCCTCGCCACCCTCGCGGTACTCCTGATCCTAATTGCCTTCATTACCGTCGTTGATGAAATGAGCGATGTCGGCAAAGGGAGCTACCAGCTCCCCGATGTCCTGTTTTACGTCCTGCTCAACGTCCCCCAAATCCTCTACGAACTCTTCCCGGTCGCCGTCCTCCTCGGCAGCCTGATCGGCCTCGGCGGACTCGCCGCCGGCTCCGAACTCACCGCCATGCGTGCCGCCGGAGTCTCGGTGCGCCGGATCACCTACGCCACCCTCAAAGTGGGTGCCATCATCATCCTCACCGCCACCCTCATCGGCGAACTGATCGCCCCCGAAGCGCAGCGCTACGCCGACATCCTACGCGCCAGCAAAATCGCCAACCAGATCAC
>SLIM01000146.1 GCA_007135625.1 Gammaproteobacteria bacterium | reverse complement strand
GCTGCGCACTGGCGCTACAAGGAGCAGGGCAAGCAGGATGCCGACTTTGAGCGGCGGATTGTGCTGATGCGCAACTGGCTGGAGATGCGTGACGAGGAGGGGGAGCCGACCGCCGCGTCGGTGGAGGAGACGCTCAACGAGGAGGAGGGGCGTGCGATCTACCTCTTTACTCCACATGGAAAGGTGGTGGAGCTGCCGCACGGCTCCACCGCCCTCGATTTTGCCTACGCCATTCACACCCAGATCGGCCACCGCTGCCGGGGTGCCAAGGCGGATGGGCGCATCACGCCCCTTAACCAGGCGTTGCAGAGCGGGCAGATGGTGGAGATTCTCACCATCAAAGAGGGGGGGCCGAGTCGCGACTGGGTCAGCCCCCACCTCGGCTACCTGCACACCGCGCGCGCCCGCAATCGGGTACGCCAGTGGTTTAAGCAGCAGGACTACGATGCCCATCTGCAAATCGGTCGTGCTGCCTTGGAGAAGGAGATCAGCCGTCTCGGGACGGAGCGCCCCGATCTGGCCAAGGTCGCCGAGCGTTTTCACTGCAAGGGGGCGGAGGAGCTGCTAGCGGCAATTGGACGCGGCGAGGTCTCCCCGTTGCAGGTCGCCAGCCTCGGGGTTGAGCGACGGGGAGCGGAGCAGCAGCCGACGATTCGCGCCCACCCTCCGGCCCGCACCAAGAAGCATAAACGCCGTAAATCGAAGGGCGAGCCGCAAATTGTGGTGGAGGGGCTGGACTCGCTGTTGATCGTGAAGGCCAAGTGCTGCCAGCCGGTGCCGGGCGACCCGATTATCGGCTATATTAGCCAAGGCAAGGGAATTAAGGTCCATTGTGCCGACTGCGCCAAGTTGGGGCGGCTGCTGGAGGAGAACCCCAAGCGGGCGATTGAGGTGGAGTGGGAGATCTCTACGGGGAGTAGCTCGACGATTGATCTGCATATCCTCGCCCAGGATCGGCGGCGGCTGCTGACCGATATCTCAACCCTGCTCTCGGATGAGGGAATTAACGTGCTGGCGGTCAATACCCAGTCGGATCGGGCGAAGGAGACGGCGGCAATGCGCTTTACCCTGGAGATCGATAATCTCGAACAGTTGAGCAAAGTGTTTGATAAAATCGGCCAGATGCCAGAGGTGATTAAGGTGCATCGGGAGAGTTAACAGCCGACTTTCCGCACCTTGCCCTTGTAATCCGCTGATCTGAATAAATTATTTTGTTGCACGGGGGTGCGAAATGTGGGTAACAAGTCACGGAGAACTTCGAACACCACTACTGATCTGGAAAGTGAGCAGCGTAGCGGTCACTACCGCACACTCTCCTCCCCCTTCTCTACTTATTTGGAGGTAATCACCCAATGCGAATTGGTCACGGCTACGATGTACACGCCTTTACCGAAGGTGATCATGTATGGATTGGGGGGGTCAAGATTCCGCATGATCGCGGAGTTCTGGCCCACTCCGATGGAGATGTTGCGCTTCATGCGCTCTGTGATGCCCTTTTGGGTGCAGCGGGGTTGGGGGATATTGGCCACCACTTCCCCGACCGCGACCCCCAATATCGCGGCATTGCCAGCGGCGAGCTGCTGCGGCGGGTGGTGGCGCTACTGCACCAGCACGGGCTAACGGTGAGCAATGCCGATCTAACGTTAGTGACCCAAGCACCCCGCATCGCCCCCCACGTCGCGACCATGCGCCAGTGCATCGCCGCCGGTCTGGCGGTGGGCGAGGAGCGGGTCAATGTGAAGGCGACCACCAGCGAGTGGCTCGGTTTTACCGGACGTGGCGAAGGTTTGTCCGCTTTTGCGGTGGTGCTGCTCCATGAACCGAACGCCTGATCTGGAGCTGGCGTGGGAGGGGCTGCCACGCGCCCACGGCGAGTGGGTAGCAGAGGGGATCATCCGTGCGCAACCGGAGGATTTTTGGGTCGATGAGGTGTGCAACTTCACCCCGGATGGCAGTGGAGAGCATCTGCTGGTGCGGGTGGAGAAGCGCAATACCAACACCGAATGGGTAGCTCGCCGTATGACGGAGGTGTGGGGGGTGGCCCCGGCGGGCATTAGCTACGCCGGGCTGAAGGATCGCCGCGCCGTGACCCGCCAGTGGTTCAGCCTCCACCTCCCCGGCCAGCCCGACCCCGACCCGACGCTCCTGGAGGATGAGGTGATTCGGGTGCTGGAGGTGGTGCGCCACGGTCGCAAGTTGCGGCGGGGTGCGCTGCGGGAAAATGGGTTTCGGATTATCCTTCGGGAGCTGCACGGAGAGCCGCAGCAGGTGGAGGAACGGCTGCATCAGCTCCAGCGCCTTGGGGTTCCCAACTTCTTTGGTAATCAGCGCTTCGGGCGTAACGGGTCGAACCTGGAGGGGGCCGCACGGCTGTTTGGCGGAGCGCGGCGGCGGTTATCCCGTCACCAGCGCGGACTGCTGCTGTCGGCGGCCCGCTCCTTTCTGTTCAACCGGGTAGCGGCTCGTCGGGTGGAGCTGGGCAATTGGAATCAGTGGCTGGAGGGGGATCTGATGATGCTGGATGGGCGCGGCGCACTGTTTGCCGCCGAGCCGGGAGATGCCGCCATTGCGCAACGGCTGCTGGCGCAGGAGATCCACCCTAGCGGCCCGCTCTGGGGGGCCGGGGTGCAGGCGCTGAGTGGCGCGGCGGCGGAGTTGGAGCAGCAGGTGCTGGGGGAGTGGCCGGAGTGGGGGGCGGAGTTGGCGCGGCTGGGGCTGCGCCATGAGCGGCGTGCCTTGCGCCTGCGCCTGGATCGGTTGCGCTGGCGCTGGCTGGAGGAGGGGGCGCTGGAGCTGAGCTTTCCGCTGCCAGCGGGGAGCTATGCCACTGCCCTGCTGCGGGAGCTGGTGATGGTGCGGGAGCCGGTGGACGGTGACGACTAAGCCGGAGGGGCGGGTGATCCTGCTGATGGGGCCGACCGCATCGGGCAAGACCGAGCTGGCGATGGGGCTGCATCAGGCGCTGGGGTGCGAGCTGATTAGCGTCGATTCGGCGCAGATCTACCGGCAGATGGATATTGGTACCGCCAAGCCAACCCCGGAGGAGCTGCGTCAAGCCCCGCACCGCCTGATTGATATCCTCGACCCGGCAGAGAGCTACTCTGCGGCCCGTTTTCGTGCCGACGCGCTGGCGCAGATTGAGGAGATCCTGGCGCGTGGCAAAACTCCGCTGCTGGTCGGGGGGACGATGCTCTATTTTCGGGCGCTGCTCTACGGTCTCTCGCCGCTGCCCGAGGCCGACCCGGTGCTGCGCAACCAACTGGAAGAGGAGGCGGCGCAGTTGGGGTGGCAGGCGCTGCATCGGCGACTCGCGGAGGTCGATCCGGTGAGTGCCGCCCGCATCCACCCGCACGATCCGCAGCGGATCGGGCGGGCG
>SLIM01000323.1 GCA_007135625.1 Gammaproteobacteria bacterium | reverse complement strand
TTGCGGCGGCTGGAGTATCGGGGGTACGACTCGGCGGGTATGGCACTGCTCAACGAGCAGGGGGAGTTGCATCGCTTGCGGGGGCTGGGCAAGGTGCAGCAGTTGGCCGAACTCTTGGCCGCAACGCCGTTACTTGGGAATACTGGCGTGGCGCATACCCGCTGGGCGACCCACGGGGTGCCGGCGGAGCGTAACGCCCACCCCCATCTGTGCAATGAGGAGTCGCTGGCGCTAGTGCATAACGGCATTATTGAAAACCATGAGGCGCTGCGCAGTAGCCAGCAGCAGGCGGGTTATACCTTTCACTCCGAGACGGATAGCGAGGTGGTGGTTCACCTTTTGCGTAGCCACTTGCGGCGGGGGCTAGGGCTGCTGCACGCCGTGCAGCAGGGGGTTAAGGAGCTGGTCGGAGCCTTCGCCCTGGGGGTGATCGACCGCAGCCAGCCGGGACACCTGGTGGTGGCGCGGGCGGGGAGTCCGCTGGTGATCGGGGTCGGCATTGGGGAGCATTTTATCGCCTCTGACCTCTTCGCCCTGCTGCCGGTGACCCAGCGTTTTATCTTTCTGGAGGAGGGCGACGTTGCCGAGCTGACCCGCGACCGGGTGCGCATTTGGGATCGCGACGGCAGGCCGGTCGAGCGTTCGGTGCAGACCTCGCAACTGGCGGTAGATGCCGCCGAGCGTGGCGGTTATCGCCATTTTATGCTGAAGGAGATCTTTGAGCAGCCGAGGGCGGTGAGCGATACCTTGGAGGGGCGACTGCTGGGCGAGCTGGTGCCGCCAACCATCCTTGGCGACCAGGCCGAGGCGCTGCTGGCCCGCGTGGAGCGGGTCAAAATTGTTGCCTGCGGTACCAGCTACCACGCCGGCATGGTTGGTCTGTACTGGCTGGAGTCGCTCGCCGGGGTCGCTTGTAGCGTTGAAGTGGCGAGTGAGTTTCGGTATCGCAAGCAGGTGATTGAGCCAGGGACGCTGTTTGTGACCCTCTCCCAGTCGGGGGAAACCGCAGACACCCTGGCGGCGCTACGTCTGGCCAAGCGCAGTGGCTACGTCGCTAGTCTGGCGGTTTGCAATGCCCCGGAAAGCTCGCTGGTGCGCGAGTCCGATCTGGTGCTGTTGACCCATGCCGGCCCGGAGATCGGGGTCGCCTCGACCAAGGCGTTCACGACCCAACTGGTGGCGATGCTGCTGCTGGTGGCGCTGCTGCAGAGCCGCAACGGCCAGCAGCAGGCTGCGCGTGAGCTGGTGCAGGCGCTACGCACGCTGCCGTTGCAGATGGAGCGGGTGCTGGAGCTGGATCGGCAGATTGCCCACTTGGCGGAGTCTTTTGTTGACCGCCACCACGCCCTCTTTTTGGGACGCGGCGAGTACTACCCGATTGCCCTGGAGGGGGCGCTGAAGCTCAAGGAGATCTCCTATATTCATGCTGAGGCCTATCCCGCCGGGGAGCTGAAGCACGGCCCGCTGGCGCTGATTGATGAGGAGATGCCGGTGGTTGCGGTCGCCCCGGATAACCGCTTGCTGGAGAAGCTGAAATCCAATTTGGAGGAGGTGCGGGCGCGAGGGGCGCGGTTGATCGTTTTCGCCGATAAGCGGGTAACCCTTTCCGGCGAGCAGATTACCCGCATAGAGCTTCCCGCTACCGCTGAACTGCTGGCTCCGATCCTCTTCACCCTGCCGCTGCAACTACTCGCCTACCACGTTGCGGTGCTGCGCGGGACGGATGTGGATCAGCCGCGTAACCTCGCCAAATCGGTAACGGTGGAGTAGCGGGGCAGAGGAGAGAGGAGAGAGGAGAGGCACGGAGGGTGAGTGGCGTGTTTACTGCGATCTTTTCGCATCTCCAACTCTCTCCTCTGTATTCTCTCCTCTGTTGTCCTCAGTCCCTCTTACGCCGACTATTGCGCAATAGCACATAAGCCGCTCCGGTGCCGCCATCGCGGGGGGTGGCGGAGCAGAAGGCGAGGACCTCCTCGCGCTGGCGTAGCCACAGGTTGACCCGCTGCTTGAGAATCGGCTGCTGCCCTTCGGAGCGCTGCCCCTTGCCGTGAATGATGCGCACGCAGCGCGCCTGGCGGCGGCGACACTCGGCGAGAAAGGCGGTCAGCTCCTCGCGAGCGTGGTGGGTGGTGAAGCCGTGCAGGTCGAGTTCGCCATGAACCGCAATCCGCCCGCGCCGCAGGTCGTGAAAGACCCGCAGTTGTAGCCCCGGACGCAGCCAGCTCAACTCATCGCCGGTCTCAATCTCCTGCTCCGAGAGCCGATCCGGCTCCTCCTCCTCGGCAAAATGGGGGTGGTTGAGCGGGCGCGGCGGGATACGCGGTCGCCACGGTGCGGCGCGTGGCTCTTGCGCTAGGGGGGTTACCCCATCCATTGCTTGGAGAAAAACCCCCTCCTCGTCCGCCTCAGCCGGCTGCTGCTCGGCCTTCATCCCCATCCGACTAACCCGCTGTCGGGCCGCCCGGCGCTGCTTCGGGGAGCGGCGGGGCCTGTTTGACACGGTAGCGGGTCAGAAAGAGCGCAGCACCTGCCACTGCCAGCAGTCCAATGGCAAGGAGTGGGCGGTAGAAGAGCCAGGCCAGCGCAATAATGAGCAGCGAGAAAAATAGCGCCAGCAGCAGGGTGACCAGGCTGAGACCGGCGGCAACCAGACGACCGACCGGGGGGAGTACGTCGGCAACCACCGCAAGCGGGCGCAGGATCATATTCAGCCCGATAAACATCAGCAGCATACCGCCGAGACGGAGCATCCAGGTGAGCGTGACATTGCTCTGGTGGGCCGAGGCAAACATCGCTTCGGCGCTGTGGGTGCCGCGCTGAAGCAGTGAGATGGTGCCGCCCGCTTTGGCGCGATAGGGTTCAAAGCTGTTGCCCGCTTGGCGAGCTACTAGGCTGATGTCGGTAGGGCCGATGCGCTCGAAGGTGATGCGCAGGTCGCCGACCTCGGGCATCCCCGGTGAGGAGACTCCGCGATTGGATGGGTTGTGCAGCTCGCCGACCTCCGGCATTGCGGGGGAGGAGACTCCACGACTCGAGAGATAGAGACCGCCGTTGTGCAGTTGGCTCCGCTGGCGCAGTTCGGGGGAGAGGTTGAGGCGTTCCAGATCGTGAATCGGCAGCGGTTCGAAGTTGCTTAGGCGTTCGCTCATCGACTGCGGCAGGCGGTAGGCTCCGAGGGTGACCTCTGCCGAGACCCAGGTTTCGCTACGGTAGGGCATTTCGCCGGGGTTGCGGTGCGGTGCCGGTTGGGCAAAATTGCTGGAGTTGATCGGGTTTTCCGACCAGACTTTTTCATAGTGGTAGGTGGTGATCGTCTCGGTACCGCCTCCTAGCTTGGTGCGCTCTTCGCTGGTGGTGCGCTCCTGCCACTGGTACATCTC
>SLIM01000305.1 GCA_007135625.1 Gammaproteobacteria bacterium | reverse complement strand
GCTCCGGCCACCTTGACCGCTCACAGCGAAAGTCCCGCCGTAAGTGGCTGAGTCCTTGGGGCGAAATGCCCCGCTTGACACTCTCCGATCAAGATATTGGCCGGAAGGATGGCCAAGGCCTTATAGCCCACCGATCCGAATGAATTATTAAGTTTTTCTATAAGTCATGCCAAAAGGAAAACCATCTTTTTAATCAGTGCGTTGCGCGGTGGTGCGCAATGTGGGTTATAACGAAGTACTTTGTTGGCGGGCGCAAAAAACGAAACCCGCCGACCATCCGGTCGGCGGGTAAATGAAGGGTTGGATCTTCCCGATCCAGGTTGTGCTCTCCTTAGCAGATCTCCTCCAAACCAGCCATCCAGCCCCCTGCCGCTGACCGTAAGAGAAGTCTCCCTCGCTTCGCCCTCTGCCGCTCCCTGGCAGATACGGCAACCCGGTAGATTCCTGTTCCGGGTACCCCCTCCTGGGGTCGGGATCAGTCCGTTACGATCCCACCTCCCTTTGCCACTGCTTACGACCTTACTCTCCTTGTCGTCGCTCATCTCTGGGGGCGATCCTGCCCCGCAAGCACCTTCCTGGCACTGCCCGCCTGCCTTGGCGGCGATTGTGCGGCATCCTGCCGCTGGATGCTTCCTGCATCCGTGGGCCGACCTCCTTGCCGCGCCCGTTCCTCGTTGCCTCCTTGCAAGAGCTGGACACTCTCCTTGTCTCCCCCTGCTCGTGATCACCTCCTGTGTAGCTTCCGTGCTGTCGCCTCCTGCGACCGCTTCCTTAGAGTGACTTCCTGTCGGCCCCTCCGTGGGCCTTTTCGTCTCTCCATGGGTAAAGAGTATGAACCCTAACCCGCTAGCGTGCTGTAGTCCGAAGCGGAAGCTGTTGTAGGAAAAATCTGAAACCGTGGCGAGTGAGGCAGCCGGAGTGGGGGGGAGGGCGCGATTTGCGCTCCCGCGTTGCAGAGTCGTCGTTGCGGGAGCGTTCACCGACCTTGTGTCTGGCTATTTGACCGGGGTGGTCGTTTTATTGGTCGCGGGGGCTTTGTCGCTAACGGTTGCTTTGCTTTCGCTTTTGCTGCTGCTGTCGTTGCTGCTGCCACCGCTGCTGCCGCCACCTTGGGCGCTGTCGCCGTGCAGGTTCTTTTTGCCACCGGTTTTGAAGTCGGTTTCATACCAGCCGCCCCCTTTCAGGCGGAAGCCGGCGGCGGAGATGAGCCGTTTTAGCTCCTCTTTACCGCATACGGGGCAGAGGGTGTGGGGAGGGTCGCTGATCTTTTGGATAAACTCGGCCTGGTGGCCGCAGGCATCACAACGATATTCGTAAATAGGCATGGTTTTTCTCCAGTGGATGGTCTAGCAGAGGATCGCGAAGATTCGCCGCCAGATGGGTGTGGTGGTGGCCTTTTGCAAGCTGCGGGAGAGCTGCGTGTTCCTTCTCTCCCCGCTCATTGCGCCCCTTCTCTCCCCGCTCATTCGCGGCGCATCGACTTGCGTCCTTTTCTCTCCCCGCTCATTCGCGGCGCATCGACTTGCGTCCTTGGGCGGCGCTGAGAAGGCCACGCAAAATGTTGAGTTCGTCGCGGTCGGGGCGGGCGCGGTCGAACAGGCGACGCAGACGGCGTTGCAGTCGATCCGATTGCTGGGGATCGGCAAAACCGGTTTCGATCAGAGTCTGCTGCAAGTGGCGGTAGAACCCCTCCATGGCATCGCGGGTGGCGACGGGGGGCGGCGGCGGGGCGGGTGGGGTGTCACTGAGGGTGGCCGTGCGCAGTTCGTAGCTGAGAATCTGTACCGCTTGGGCGAGGTTGAGGGAGCTGTAGGCGGGATTGGCGGGGATATGAACCAGGGATTGGCAGCGATCTAGCTCTAGGTTGCTGAGGCCGGAGCTTTCGCGACCGAAGAGGAGTGCGACCTCGCCCGCTTGGGCTTCGTGCAGCAGTTGGGCGGCGCTTTGGCGCGGGGTGTGCTGGGTCCAGGCGACACTGCGCAGACGGGCGCTGGTGCCGATGGCGAGGCGGCAGTTGTGCAGAGCCTGGTCGAGGGAGTCGGTGACTACCGCCCGGGCGAGGAGATCGTCGGCCCCGGAGGCGCGGGCGGTCGCTTCGGGGCTAGGGTAGTGGCGCGGATTGACCAACACCATTTGGGTCAGTCCCATGTTTTTCATGGCGCGTGCCACAGCCCCAATATTGCCGGGGTGGCTGGTTTCGATCAGAATGATGCGAATGCGTTGTAGCAGGGGGAGGGACATGCCGGGTTAGGACTCTAGCCGTTGGCGCAGTTATTCTAGGTGTCGCTGGTGCCGAAGGGCGGAGTGGTTTCGCTCTGCTTTCGCCACTGGTCGAGGTCGCTAATGACGGCGTGGATTGCCTGACTAAAGGGGGCGAGTAGGGCGGTCGCTTGGGGGATGTCGCCCGCTTTGAGGGCCTGGTCGAGAGGAATGGCGGTCTGTTGGATGTTGCGCGCGCCGATGCTGCCGGCGAGTCCTTTGACGGTGTGGGCGAGGCGGTGGGCGGTGTCGAGGTCGTGGTCGAGGAGGGCCTCACCAATTTCGGCGGCGACTTGGCGCTGGTTGTCGCCGAAAAGGGTGAGGATGCGGGCGTAGGTTTTGCGGTTGCCGCCGAGACGCATCAGCCCCTCTTGGGTGTCGATGTGGGCGCTGTTGGGTAGTTCGATAGGGGAGGAGGGGGCTGGCGGAAGCTGGTGTAGACTGGTAAGGAGTGCGCTGAAGAGCTGTTGTGGGCTGATCGGTTTGTAGAGTACTCCGGCTAGTGGTTGTGGCAGCGGGTCGCTGCTGCTGGAGACGATGCCGATGAGTAGCGGCAGCTCTTCGAGCAATCCCTCTAGCACGTTAACTTCTTCTATCGCTTCAGGAAATTGATTGAGATCAACCAGCAGGAAGTTGGGGGGGGTCTGCTCGATAATTTGGAGAGTTGAAGCGAGGTCTTGGGTGATGGTGACCACCACTCCCGCTTGTCCCAGTAGCCCTTCCAGCAACATTTGGTCATATAAGCTGGTAGTGAGCAGGAGGAGTTGCTTGTTGTTCAGGTGTTCTAGGGTTACGGTTGGGTCGGTTTGGCTCATGGGCGGGGCGACTTGGTGTGATCTGAGATGGGAAGAGCATAGCATAGAGCGAGGGCAGATGACAGCGGGACTCTCTCCTCGAACCTTGCCTTGCGCACTTTGCAGCAGCGCTCCTCAAAGCCCGACAATCGACTTGCGCTCCTGTACGGCACCGTAGATACGGGTGCGAATGGTGGGATTGAGGGCAAGAAAGCGTTCGAAATCGTTCTGATCGAGGCGCAGTAGGTGGCAGTAGCCGAGGGTCTGAATGTCGGCGCGGCGGGGCGCTTTGTCGAGCAGCGACATCTCGCCGAAGAAGTCGCCGCGTCCCAGCCGGAT
>SLIM01000080.1 GCA_007135625.1 Gammaproteobacteria bacterium | reverse complement strand
GAAGAGCAGGTGCTTGGGCTGCCAGAGATCGAAGAGAACGAAGCGCTGCAAGGCTACGAAGCGATGGCCCGCCGTCATCTGCTACCCGGTGACGAAGATAAGCTGCAACCCTTCTTCACCACCCGCCGCAGCTTTTTCGGCGGTTTGGCCGAGAGTGTCCTACAACAGCCATCGCAATCTTGGATTTGACTTACTGCGCCGCGCAAACCATACAGGGATCAAACGCATGCAGGGTGCGCAGCAGTTCAAGCGGGTGGTCATGATTGCTAACGGGATGGTTAGTGAGGGCGCTTTCACAGGGGCCGGGCTGCCCGTGCTGATCTCGCGGGCTGGCGTTCCAGGTGGCGGGGGCGACGATTTGGTAGTTACGAATACGCCCTTTGTCGATGGTGATCCAGTGGGCGAGCGCTCCGCCGGGTGCTTCGTGACACCCCATGCCGCGCCGTTCGCCGCTAGGAAGGGTTGGGGGGATGAAGCCAAGCTGGTCGCCGCGAATGATGTTATCGACTAGCGCCTGCCACTCGTGGCGCAGGGCATCCACCAGCAGGGCGCTACGAATGGCGCGGGCGAGGTGGCGACCCAGGGTGGAGTGGAGCATCGCGGAGGAGAGGTCGGGAGTGGCGGAGAGGCTGTGAATCTGATCCAGAGAGCGGTTGAGGTAGTGGTGCGCCTGCGGATGTTGGTCGGTGAGCAGCAGGAGCAGGCCAGCGAGGGGGCCGACTTCGACCCGTTGGCCGTAGAAGGTGGGGGCCTTGACCCAGGAGTATCCGGCCTCCGGCTGAAAGCCGTTAAAATCTGGCTGGCCCTCACCCACCCAAGGGTGGCGGAGTTGAGAGGGGTGCAACCAGGTGTGGTGGGTCGCCTCGATCACTCCGCCATTAAAATAGGGGTCGTGTTGGCTCAGGATCGGACGATAGCGATTGGGCTGGTCGCTGCGATAGTAGCCGCCGGGCAGGGTAAAACGGCTAGCTCCCTCAGCGGTGTACGGTAGCTCCGGAAGGGCGAGATAGTGACCGCTGCCGCTGCCGCGTTGGCTCCACTCGGGATAGAAAGCGGCGAGGAGGGCGACATCGGTGAGGTAGACCTCTTTAACGAAATGCTCTAGGGCAGTGAGGGTCGGCTCTAGCGCCAAAAGCTGAGGAAGATTGATCGGGGTGGGGCCGGTTGCGCTAATTGGGTTGGCGATGCCGCCAACTGCGAGATTTTGAATGTGGGGGGCTTTACCGCCGCAGGTGGCGGTGATGGCGGCGGCCTGCTGTTGGGCCTCTAGGGATTGAAAATAGTGGGTCATCGCCAGCAGGTTAAGTTCTGGCGGTAGCTGCATGGCGGGGTGTTGCCAATGGCCGCTGGCGAACGGGCCGCGCCCGTCGGCGAGTAGCGTGCGTAGCCGCTGTTGCACGGTTTCCATGGTATGGCGACTGTTGTGCGGCCAGCTCCCTAGGCTTTCGGCAAACTGCGCAGTGCGTTGCGGGTTGGCGTAGAGGGCGGCGGGTACTTCGACCCAGTCGAGCAAGCTGCGTTGGTAGAAGTGGCCGATGTGGTTGTGCAGAGCATGGGCGCAGAGCATTAGGTTGCGCACCCGCTGGGCGTTGTCGGGGATGGTGAGTGCGAGGGCCTGTTCGACCGCTCGCACCGAGGCGATGGCGTGGGTAGTGGTACACTCGCCACAGACCCGCTGGGCGGTGAGCCAGGCGGTGAGCGGGTCGTGTCCCCGTAGGGTACTCTCCATGGCACGCCACATCTGGGCGGAGAGCCAGACCTCTTGGGTGACCCCTTGCTCAATCCGTGCCTCCAGGCGTAGCGGGCCGTGAATCCGACTCACCGGGTCGATACTAAGCCGTATTCCTGCCCCGCTGCTTTTTGGCATATCGCTCTTCACAACTCTGCTCTCCTCTTCTTCTCCGCCCTCCTCTGCTCCTCTATTCTTCTCTCCTCCTTCGCTCTCCTCTCTTCCTCTGTCCTTCTCCCTTCTTCTGTCCTTCTCCCTTCCTCTATCCTTCTCCCTTCCTCTATCCTTCTCCCTTCCTCTATCCTTCTCCCTTCCTCTATCCTTCTCCCTTCCTCTATCCTTCTCCCTTCCTCTGTCCTTCTCCCTTCCTCTGTCCTTCTCCCTTCCTCTGTCCTTCTCCCTTCCTCTGTCCTTCTCTCTTCCTCTGTCCTTCTCTCTTCCTCTGTCCTCCTCTCCTCCTCTGCCCCTCTCTCCTCCTCTGCCCTCCTCTTCTCCTTCGCTTTGGCCTCGCGTAGCCGCTCGGAGGCGACCACCACCTCTCCCAAGGCTCCCCCAAGGAGACCAGCGGCGACAGTGACTCCGGCGACGGTGAGGATTTTGTCCAGCGTTCCCATCGTCTCGGGGGCAGCCGGGGTGAGGGGCGGTGGGATCGCCGCTTCCGCTTCAGTACAGCCGGTGCAGGGGTGGCCGATGGCGACCGGCCAGCCGTTGCTGCCGAGACCGTTAAACCCCTGGGTCGGGCAGTTGGCGTAGCTCTGCGGCCCTTTGCAGCCGAGCTTGTAGAGGCACCAACCGGCTTGGTGAGCGGGGTCGCCGAACTGCTCCACAAAGCGCCCTGCCTCGAAGTGAATCCGGCGCGGACACTGCTCGTGGACGCTGCGTCCGTAGGCGAAGCGGGGGCGCTGTTGGGCATCTAACGGGGGCGGGGTGCCGAGGGTGATCAGGTGCAGCAGGGTGGCGACCAGGTTGAAGGGGTTGGGGGGGCAGCCGGGGATGCGGATAATGGGTATCCCCGGCAGCACTTCGGCGACCCCTTGCGCACCGGTAAGGTTGGGTGGTGCGGCTTGAATCCCGCCCCAACTGGCGCACGAGCCGTAGGCGATGATGGCGGCGGCGTGGCGGGCGCCGGCTTGTAGTTGAGCGAGTGCGCTCTGTCCGCCGCTACGGCAGTAGATGCCACCATTGGCGGTCGGGATCGCTCCCTCGACTACCAGCAGATACTGGCCTTGGTACTGTTGCAGAATCTGCTGCTGTCGCCGCTGCCGCTCGGCACCGCTGGCAGCACTCAGATCGGGGTGGGCATCCAGGGAGAGCCACTCCACCAGCAGCCCCTCCAGGCTGGGGTTGCTGGTGGTGCGCAGCGCGGCACTGCCACCACCGCAGTGCTGGCCTTGGAGCCAGAGTAGCGGGGGACGATTGCGCGCCGTCACCGCCGCCGCTATCGCCGGGGCGGTAGTGGCCGCCAGCCCTAGCACCGCCGCAGTCGCGGCGCAGTAGCGGAGGAAGTCGCGGCGGGAGATGCGCGATTCGAGGTTCGAGGTTTGAGGTTCGAGGTTCGAGATTCGAGATTCGAGGTTCGAGGTTCGAGATTCGAGATTCGAGGTGCTAGGTTCGAGGTTCGAGGTGCTAGGTTCGAGGTTCGAGGTTCGAGATTCGAGATTCGAG
>SLIM01000155.1 GCA_007135625.1 Gammaproteobacteria bacterium | reverse complement strand
TAGTGGATTGAATCGCCGGTGATAATGCGGTGTACACCAATGGTGATCCCAATCGCCACTCCGAGTGCCACCAATAGCCGAATCAGGTTGCCGTTTAGCTTGCCCTGCGCCGCCTCCTCCGCCTTCTGGCCGATGGCGATGAGCGCCGGTTCCGCCATGGTGGTGGCGAAGCCGATGCTAAAGGCGAAGAGGTAGAGATAGATATGGGCATCCAGTGCGATTAACTGCTCGGCCATGCTACGCCCAATCGGAAAGAGACCGAGCTTGAGTCCGACAACAAAGGCGTAGAGGCCAAAGATCACCAGAACAAAGCCACCGATCACCTTGTGCAGGTGGGCGATGCGCTTGCGGATGATGGCATATTGAAAAAAGAGAATCACCACAATAATCGGCAGCACATCACGAAACATGACGAACAGATCGGTCAGCATTCCTAGCAGCAGACTTCCGGCCACCTCTTCGACGATCTTACTCTCCTGCGCCAGCTCCAGCAGAACCTCACCGCCCTCCCCTTGGGCCGCGAATTGATAGACCCAGATTCCATAGAGCTGAACCGTGATCATCGGCACCATTACGGCGAGTGCGACCAATCCGAAGCCGTGGGTTAAGGCGTTGCGCCCCTTCAGCGATACCGCCAGCCCGATTCCGAGCGCGGCAATTAGCGGCACGGTGACGATATTGGTGGTCACCCCGCCGGAGTCGTAGGCGAGTCCGACAATCTCCTCGGGCGAGAAGAAGGTAATCGCCACCACTAGCAGGTAGCCGATGATCATGTACCAGTGCAGCGGGTGTCCGAGGATGATTCGCACCACTCCGAGTGCCACCACGGCCCCCACCGAGATCGCGACCAATAGGCGCAAGGTAAAGCCGCTAATTCGCCCCTCACTAATCACCTCCGCCTGGGAGGCGACGGCAATGAGCGCCGGTTCGGCGACCACCGCAGCAAACCCTAGGGAGAATCCGAAGGCCATCAGCAGCAGCAGGGAACCTTTTTTGGCAAACTCATTGGAGAGGTTCTTGCCAATCGGAAAGATGCCTAGCTCTAGGCCTTGCAAAAAGAGAGCAACCCCCACCACGACGACCAGGAGACCAACGACCATGGGGAGGAGGTCGTCGGGAAGTTGTCGGATGATCACCAGTTGAAAAAAGGTGACAACGACTATAATCGGCAGCAGATTCCGAAAAGAGTGCTGCAGAATGCGATAAAACTCTCGTAGTTGGCCCAAAGCAAAAATCCTTCTGTTTACCGCTGTTATGAGTACAGTATCCTACCTTTTGATTCGCTCGCCACGCAGATGTTCATGAATTTTTTGTTTACCCCTTATCCACCCAGGAGCATCACGATACCTAATACCGCAAGCAAGAGGGCAAAAAGCCGTTTCAGATGATGCGCCGGGAGGCGGTGGGAGAGGGCCGCGCCGAGCGGGGCGAAGGCGATGCCGCCGATGGCAATGCCGAGGAGTGCGGGAAGGTAGAGGTAACCGAGCGTCCAGGGGACTTCGTCCGTTAGCGACCAGCCAGCGACCACGAAGCCGAGGGTGCCGGCGAGGGCGATGGGGAGTCCGCAGGCCGCCGAGGTGGCGACCGCTTGGCGCATGGTCACGCTGCACCAGACCAGGTAGGGGACGGTCAGGGTGCCGCCGCCGACACCGACAAGCGCCGAAAGAGTGCCGATCCCCCCTCCGGCGAGGGTGTTGCCAAGACGACCGGGAATGCCACCACGCGCCGGGGGAATGAGGGCCAATCCGATCTGGATGGCGACCAGCAGCTCAAACAGGCCGAAGATCTGGCGCAGGCGGCTGCTCGGCAAGAGGTCAGCGAGAAACGCCCCGAGGAGTGCGCCGAGCAGAATACCGGGAGCGAGCAGGGCAACCAGGTCCCAGCGCACCGCGCCGCGCTGGTGGTGGGCGCGAACCGAGGAGAGCGAGGTGAAGAGGATGGTCGCGAGCGAGGTGGCAAGGGCGGTGTGCATCACGCTGCTACTGGGAATGCCCTGGCTCGGCAGGATCCAGGCGAGTACCGGCACGATAATCAGCCCGCCGCCGACTCCGAGGAGTCCGGCGAGAAGTCCGGCGGCGGCACCGAGGAGCAGATAGAGGAGCAGTGGCTCCATGGTTATCAAGGGAGCTATTCGGGTGGGTTACTCGGGACGAAGTCGGGGGGGGTGTCGGGAGTGGGGTCGGGGGTAGAGTCGGCGCTGTGGTGGCGCTCAAACCAGTTGTCGAGCAAGCGGTAGCTCTCCTCCAGGCCGCTCTGCTTGAGCGCGGAGAAGAGCTGAATGCTCACCGCTTGGGGATAGTCGGCAAGCTGCTGGCGGGTCTGTTGCAACATGCTCAGGGCGGGGCCGCGCTTGAGCTTGTCGGCCTTGGTCAGCAGGATATGGAGGGCGAGTGGCCGTTGACTGGCCCAGTCGAGGAGGGCGAGGTCGTACTCTTTTAGCGGGTGGCGAATATCCATCACCAGGATCACGCCGCGCAGGGCGCTGCGCTGCTCCAGATAGGCCGATAGCGAGCGTTGCCACTCCTCTTTGATGCGCAGCGAGACTTTGGCGAAGCCGTAGCCGGGGAGGTCTACCAGTTTGCGCTGGGGGTCGAGGGTGAAGAAGTTAATCAGTTGGGTGCGGCCTGGGGTGCGGCTGGTGCGGGCCAGGTTGCGCTGGCCGCAGAGGGCGTTAATGGCGCTCGATTTACCGGCGTTGGAGCGACCGGCAAAGGCGATTTCGATCCCTTCATCGGGGGGGGCGTTGGCCAGTTTTGAGGCGCTGGTGAGAAACTCGGCGCGACGGTAGAAGTTGGCGGAACTCATTGGTGTTCGATGCTCTTGGGGATCTCGCGCACATGAAACTCCAGAGTCTCTAGGTCGGCGAGAAGATAGGTGGCGGGAGCTTTGGCGACACCGCCGATGGTACCTGGGTTGACGAGGTGGGTAGTACCACCTCGGATATTGGGGATCTGCGCGAAGCGTACCTTGTGGCTGTGGCCGCAGCAGACGAGATCCCAATCCCCGGTGGCGGCCATGGCGCGGGCGTAGTGGGGGTAGTGGACGAGGAAGATGCGCCGTTCGGCGAGGGTGATCCCTGCGTCCATACCGTGGTAGCTGATCGGGTTCTCCTTATTGGCCAGCATCCCGAGGGTGTAGAGGTCGCCGCTGTTATTGCCGTGAATGACATGTACCGGAATCTGGTATTTAATCAGACAGTGGAGGGTGCTGGGGGCGACCACGTCGCCGCAGTGGAGAACCGCTTCGGCCCCCTCGGCAATCGCCTGCCCGACGGCATAGTCAAGCAGCGGGATGTGGTCGTGGCTATCGGAGAGGATACAGACCTTCATGGCTTAAAAATTGGGCTTTTCTGGGGCATCTTGGTACATTTTGACACTGTCGAGGATCTCCTGCTTCGCCTCAT
>SLIM01000246.1 GCA_007135625.1 Gammaproteobacteria bacterium | reverse complement strand
TGAGACGCGAGGTGCGAGGCGCGAGGTGCGAGGCGCGAGACGCGAGGTGCGAGGTGCGAGACGCGAGGTGCGAGGCGCGAGACGCGAGGTGCGAGACGCGAGGTGCGAGACGCGAGGTGCGAGACGCGAGGTGCGAGGCGCGAGACGCGAGGTGCGAGACGTGTTATCGCGGAAGAGAGAGAAACCTCGAATCTCGCTCCTCGAATCTCGAATCTTCCCCCTCGCTCCTCGAATCTCGAATCTCGAATCTCAAATCTCAACAAATCTTCACTTCGATCTGTTCGCCACTTTCGGGGTCGGCGAGGTGGACGGCGCAGGCGATGCAGGGGTCGAAGGAGTGGATGGTGCGCAGGATCTCCAGCGGCTGTTTGGGGTCGTGGAGGGTGTGGTTATCTTGCAGCGCCGCTTCGTAGGCTCCGGGGATTCCGGCGGCGTCGCGAGGGCCGGCGTTCCAGGTGGAGGGGACGACCGCTTGGTAGTTGGCGATTTTCCCCTTTTCGATCACCACCCAGTGGCCCAGCGCACCGCGTGGGGCCTCCATAAAGCCAGCCCCTTGGCAGCGCTTGGGCCAGGTTTTGGGTTCCCACTTGGTCTCGTTAAAGGTGCGGGTATCGCCAGCCTTAATGTTGGCCAGGAGCGCATCCATCCACCCCTGCATCGAATCGGCCAGAATCTTGCTCTCCAAGGTGCGGGCGGCAGTCCGTCCGAGGGTGGAGAAGAGCGCTTCGAGCGGCAGGTCGAGGGTGCGCAGGGCATAACCGGCGAGTTCGCGGGTCGGCTCGTGGCCGCTGGCGTAGAGGGTGAGGATACGGGCGAGGGGGCCGACCTCCATCGAGTGGCCCTGCCAGCGGGGCGACTTCATCCAAGAGTAACCCTGCTCCACATCAAGCTGCTGGTAAGGGGGAGTGGGGCCGCTGTAGTTAAGGCGGGTCTCGCCGTCGTAGGGGTGGAGGGCGTGGCCCTTGCCACGGCTATAGTCATACCAGGAGTGGGCGATGGACTCCTGAATCTGCCCCTTGTCGTGCAGATCGACCTCGTGCAGAGTGGTGAGGTCGCGGTTGAGAATCGCCCCGCGTGGAAAGAGGAAGCTGGCGCTATCGTTGAGGTCGTGGCTGGCGGGGAGGTCGCCGTAGCAGAGGAAGTTGCCTAACCCCTCGCCACGTTGGAACCACTCCTTATAGAAACCGGCAATGGCGAGGGTGTCGGGCAGATAGACCTGCTCCACAAAACTGCGCATCTGGTCGATAGCGGCCTGTACCTGAGCCAATTTTTTAGCGTTAATCGCCGAGTCGCTGTTGAGGTCAATCGGCGAGGCGACACCGCCAACCAAAAAGTTGGGGTGGGGGTTTTTACCGCCAAAAATGGCGTGCAGCTTGACCACGTCGCGCTGCCAGGCGAGCGCCTCCAGGTAGTGGGCGACCGCCATCAGATTGGCTTCGGGGGGGAGTTTGTAGCCGGGGTGGCCCCAGTAGGCCTTGGCGAAGATGCCGAGCTGCCCCGCCTCGACAAAGCCCTTGAGTTTGCGCTGCATGTCGCTAAAGTAGCCGGGCGAGGATTTCGGCCAACTGCTCAGGGATTGGGCCAGCTCCGAGGTCGCCTTGGGGTCGGCGCTGAGGGCGGAGACCACATCGACCCAGTCGAGGGCGTGAAGGTGGTAGAAGTGCATCACGTGGTCGTGAATGAACTGCGCCCCGATCATCAAGTTACGAATCAGTTGCGCATTTTTCGGAATCGAGTAGTCGAGGGCATCCTCGACCGCCCGCACGGCGGCAATGCCGTGAACCAGGGTGCAGACTCCACAGATACGCTGGGTGTAGGCCCAAGCATCGCGGGGATCGCGCCCCTGCAGAATCAGCTCAATGCCGCGCACCATGGTGCCAGCAGAGTAGGCTTTGGCGATGCGGTCGCCCTCCAGCTCGGCCTCAATGCGCAAATGACCCTCAATGCGGGTAATGGGGTCAACGACGATACGTTGGGATTGTGACATCTTCGCTCTCCGATAGGGTCGTCCGTCCCCCTAGGGACGGCACGGGGTATTGGGTCTGGACGGTGGGCAGCGTTTAGCGTGCCGGCTAGCAAAGCGCATTGGCACTGCGCTTCTCATCGCTCCTCGGTTCTCTCTCCTCTCCCCTCTGCGGAAGAAGAGGCGAGCTTCTCAGCAATCATCTCGGTGAGTCCGGTGACCGGTAGCTCCATCCCATACTCCTCCAGCCCCTCCTCCAGCATCAGCCGACAGTTGGCACAGGCGGTGACCAGGGTCTCGGCCTGGGTCGCATCGAGCTGCCGCTTTTTGCGAGCAAACACCTTCAGCCGCAACGCTTCGGCACGCTCGTTGCTGCTCACCCCGCCGCCGCCGCCGCAGCACCAGTTGAACTCGCGGCTATCGGGCATCTCCACATAGTTATCAGAGATTAGCGCCAACAGGTTGCGCGGCTCGGCGAGAACCCCCCCTTTGCGCACAATCTGACAGGGGTCATGGAAGGTGAGCAGCTCCTCGAACTGCCCCTCGACCTTAAGCCGCCCTTCACCCCGCAACTGGTCGAGCAGCTCCAGAATGTGCAGCACCTGAAAGGTATAGGTACGCCCAATCAGGTTCGGCCCCTCCCAGCGCAAGGCATAGTAGGCGTGGCCACACTCGGGGCTAATAACGCACTTAACACCAAGTTTTTCGGCACCATCGACCACCCGCTGTAGCAGCTCGCGGGCGATATCCTTGGAGCCGACCTGCACCCCGCTATTGGTCGCCTCAAAGGCCTCGGAGCAGAGCGTCCAGCTCACCCCCGCCTGCTCGAAGATGCGGGCGAGCGCTTCGAGATACTCGGGAAAGTTCATAATCTCCATTGAGGAGAGCAGCGCCATGTAGTCGGCACCCTGCACGTCGACCGGGATCTTCAGGCCGCTCTCCTGTTCGATGTGGCCGATCTGCGCTTGCAACGCGGAGAGCTTGACTCCCATCGGGCTGCCGATGCGCACCGCCCGCCCGGCGGCACCGACCATCCCCGGCGGGACGTGGCCGGAGGCGGCGAAGCCTTCGCGCATCTTGCGGATCATGTAGGTGATATCGTTACCCATCGGGCAGGCCTGGGAGCAGCGGCCACAGAGGGTGCAACTGTCGTAGACCAGCGGCTCCCACGCGGCGAGTTCGGCATCGGTGATCTCTTTACTCAGGCCGACCATCTTCAGCAGACGACCGAAGAGGGTGAACTCTTGGTGCCAGAAGCGGCGCAGCGGTTCGAGCTTATGGATCGGGGTGTACTTCGGGTCGCCGGTCTCGGTATAGAAGAGGCAGGCCTCGGCACAGATCCCGCAGTGGACACAACTGGAGAAGAAGGCGGCCAAGGGGGCATCCATCTCCTCTTTCCAAGCCTCCAGACCGCGTTGCAGTGATGTCGTACTCATGATTGGACTCCCCGACGGCCCGCCATCGCGCCGTTGTAGTAGCGGCCCAAAAAGACCGTAAAGGTATGCATCAATTTGGTGAAGGGAAAGATCACCAGCAGCAGCTCGACACTGAGCAGATGCAGCCCCAGGGCCAGCGGATATGGCTCAATAATGTGGTGAAAAGCGATGTAGCCGGTCGCCAGCGTAAGAAAAACCACCACTAACAGAAAATAGTCCTGAAAGCTGGAGAGAAAGCGCAGCAAGGGATTGGTCAGACGATAGAGGAAGAGTCCAACCAGCGCCCCCATCGTAATCAGCGCGACGACATCCACCAAGAAGTTGGGCAGCCCCGGCCAGCTCACCCCCAAGGCGCTGTGAATCAGCTCAATGTGGGGAATAAAGAAGAGCAGGCAGATAAAAAAGCCAAGATGAAAGATGTAGCCCAGAATGGTCGGTACCGGGGAGTGCTGGAGCTTCTCGCGGTCGGGCTTGAAGCGTCGGAAAATGGTCTTGCTACCGGCAATAAACTCGCCGCCACGCGCCTCGGAGAGGTCGCGCTTGCGGTCGAGGATAATGATCTCAAAGAGGCGCAGCAGCACCCCGAAGATAAAGATGGTGAGGGCGATGTCAAACAGCGGCCCGCGCACCAACTGCAAAAAGTCCATGGGTGTCATGCTTTGCCCTCCAGTTGCTCAACCTTCAGCGGCTCCCGATGGTGGGTCGCTTCAACTTTTTTGCGGTGGGCCATCGCCCCGGAAGCGATGCCAATCGCCGCCCCGGCGACGACACCGATGCCAATGGCAGCAGCCGGGTCGTTGATCGGAATCGAGAGCGCCCGGTAGAAGCCTCCGGCATCCCAAAAATCGGGTTCGGAGCAGCCGAGGCAGCCGTGACCCGCCTCAATAGGCCAGCTCGCCCCCTGGTTCCACTTCATGGTGGCGCAGGCGTTATAGGTGGTCGGTCCTTTGCAGCCGAGACGGTAGAGGCACCACCCCTTACGCGCCCCTTCGTCGTCGAAGGTTTTGGCAAACAGTCCCCGGTCGTAGAAGGTGCGGCGGTAGCAGCGGTCATGGATATTTTGGCCGAAGAAGACCTTGGGCCGTCCATAGACATCCAGCTCGGGGATAGTGCCGAAGGTGAGGTAGTGGGCCAGCACCCCGGTCATCACCGAGGGGACTGGCGGACAGCCGGGGACATTAATAATCGGCTTATCCTTGATAATATCGGCCACCGAGACCGCCCCGGTGGGGTTGGGTTTGGCCTTGGGGAGTCCGCCAAAGGCGGCGCAGCTCCCTACCGCGATAATCGCCGCTGCCCCCTCGGCGCTCTCCTTGAGCATGTCGAGGTTGCTCATCCCGGCGATGGTGGAGTAGCCCGGATTGGCCAGTGGAATTGAGCCATCGACTACCAGCAGGTAGTTTCCCCAGTGGGCGTGCATCGCCTCTTCGCGTGCCTCTTCGGCGGCATCGCCAGAGGCTGCTTGTAGGGTGTGGTGGTAGTCGAGGGAGATGTGGTCGAAGATCAACCCCTCGACCGTCGGCGCATGGCTCCGGGTGAGCGACTCGGTGCAGCCGGTACACTCCTGAAAGGAGAGCCAGATCACCGAGGGGCGGGGAGCGCTCTCCAGCGCCTCCGCCACGGCACCGACCATAGTCGGCGGCAGCGCCATCATAGAAGCGGTGGCGGTGCAGAACTTGAGAAAGCCACGGCGCGAGACTCCGCGTCTTCGCAGGGCCTCACCGAGGGTGATGTGTGCGGACATGATCGTCACTCCTTGAACAGAGGGCAGAAGAGAGAGGGGAGAGGCGAGCGCAAGGAACGCTTCGCGGGGGGGACTATGGGGCTACACATCGTCTGCCCCTCCCTGCTCACGCAGCGCTTGGGCAAACTGTTCGACGGCTACACCCAACTCCTCTTGCGGGGTGCGCAGGAGGGCAGGAGTACGGGTGATTTCCAGTTGTTGGGCGAGACGCACCCCCTCTTCGCTGAAGTGGGTTACCAGCCAGACTCCGGGAAAGCGGCTCTCCAGCACCCGACTTTCGCCCAAGGCGTGAAGCTGGGCAGCCACCTCACCGCTACCCAAAAACTCCAGCAGTAGCGCCTCATCCCCCGGCCCGAAGGGGAGCGCCTCTAGGTCGATGGTATGCTCCTCACCCACCTGCGCTAGCCGTTGCAGAGCGTGGTGGATCTCGTGAAGCAGCGGGCGCAGGGTCACTGCGGCATGGTCGGTGGTGTTCATTGGCATTTCGCTAGTTTCTGATATGCTCATATTGTACACCAGAGCGGGCGCTTGCGTAACACCCGTATGACCCGTTCACTGATCTATGTCAGTTTGGCATTCGTGGCTACCCGACTCGACCTATAACCCACACTCCGCACCCCTGTGCAACACACGGACGTAAAAGATATGCTTCCCTTTAATATTCCTATAGAAAAGCATAATAATTTATTCGGGTCAGTGGGTGATAAGGGCAAGGTGCGGAAAGTTGGCTACAACAGCCGTCGCGGCGCAATCCGGCCATCTTCCAGCACCTCACCGACCCCAAAGAAGCCGTTCGCGTCGTGGAGACGTACCTGGCCGGAGGTGGGAGCGTTGGGAACGATCACCGGCTGCCCTTGGCGCAGATAGAAGGCGGTGTCGGCGGAGAGGCGAACCTCTGGCCAGTGACCGAGGGCCGATTCGAGGGGAAGCAGCAGCGGGTCGAGGGAGCCTGGCCCCTGCTCGCGCAGGCGTGTCTCCAGCTCTGGCAAGGTGATCATCCCGGCCTCTTCTCGATAGGGACCGACCCCGGTGCGCCGCAGCGCGGTGATGTGAGCGCCACAGCCGAGGGCGTTGCCAATATCTTCGGCCAGAGTGCGCACATAGGTGCCCTTCGAGCAGTGGACAGTGATCTCAAAGTCGGGCAGGGCGACCTGTCCCAGGGTCAGTTGGTGAATCTGCAGGGTGCGCGCCTCCCGCTCCACCTCTTGCCCTTCGCGGGCGAGGCGGTAGAGGCGTTCCCCCTTGTGTTTGATGGCGGAGTACATCGGCGGAATCTGCTGAATCTCCCCGCGAAAGGAGTCCAGTGCGCTGGCAATCTGCTCGGGGGTAATGTGATCGGTGGGGCGCTGTTCGACGATTTCCCCCTCCGAATCCTGGGTCGTCGTGGTAATGCCGAGGCGTACCCGCGCCCAGTAGTGCTTGTCGGCATCGAGCAGGAAGGCGGAGATTTTGGTGGCGCTGCCGAGACAGATCGGCAGTAGTCCCCCGGCGAGTGGGTCGAGGCTGCCGGTGTGGCCCGCTTTGCTAGCGAAAAAGAGATTTTTGACCTGCTGTAGGGCATTGTTTGAGGTGATACCCAAGGGTTTGTCAAGCAACAGAATGCCGTTCACGTTGCGGCCACGGACGCGACGTCTGCCCATGATGCGTTCTCCGAAGTGAGTCAGAAGTTTTTAAGTGGTGGAGTAAGCGGGTGTAGGATACCGTTTGCCCAAGGGATTGCCGCTTACTCGCGGGGCGGGGTAACGGCCCGTTCGATTAGGGCGGAGAGTTGCGCCCCCCGCTCGACCGATTCGTCATAGGTGAAGTGGAGTTGTGGAATGGTGCGCAGGCGCAGTCGCCGCCCCAGCTCTTTGCGCAGGTGGGGGGCCAGTTCGCGCAGCAAGTTCTGGGTCTCTTTGCGCTCCAGCGTGTCGCCCAAGAGGGTGAAAAAGACGGTGGCTTGGGAGAGGTCGCGCACCACCCGAACCTCTTGTAGGGTGATCATCTTCAAGCGACTGTCACCCAATTGGTTATGGATCAGGTCGGCCAGCTCACGCTGAAGCTGCGCCCCAATGCGGTCGGTTCGCTTAAATTCACGCGGCATGGGGGTTATAGCTCTCTCTTAATCTCAATGCGGTCGAAAACCTCAATATAATCACCGTCCTTTACATCGTTATAGTTCTTCACCCCGATCCCACACTCGGTACCCGAGCGCACTTCGTTGACATCATCCTTATAGCGACGTAGCGATTCTAAGGTCCCTTCGTAGATCACCACATTGTCGCGCAGAACGCGAATCGGGCTGCTGCGTCGCACCACCCCTTCCAGCACAATACAACCGGCAATCGCCCCCAGCTTGGAGGAGCGAAAGACACTTCGCACTCCAGCGAGGCCGAGGATCTCTTCGCGCACTTCGGGGGAGAGAAGTCCAGAGAGGGCTTTTTTCACATCGTCAATGACTTCGTAGATGATGCTGTAGTAACGCAGATCGACCCCCTGCTCTTCGGCCAAACGGCGGGCGGAGGCATCAGCGCGGACATTAAAGCCGATCATTACCGCACCGGAGGTAAGAGCAAGGTTAACATCCGATTCGTTAATCCCACCCACCCCGGCGGCGACGATCTTGACCTTGACATCATCGGTGCCGAGCTTCTGCAGCGACTCACGCAGCGCTTCAGTGCTTCCCTGCACATCGGCTTTGATGATCAGGTTGACATAGTTGATCTCGCCCTCGCTCATACTGGAGAAGAGTTCATCCAGGCGGGCCGACTTCTGGGCAGCAAGGCGGCTGTCGCGGGCCTTGGTACTCCGCGCTTCGGCCAGTTCGCGCGCCTTGCGCTCATCGGAAACCGCCAGCGCATCGTCGCCAGCATTGGGTACTCCGGAGAGTCCCAGCACCGCAACCGGAATCGAGGGGCCGGCGCTCTGCACCTGCTGGCCGGTTTCGTCAAACATCGCCCGCACCCGCCCGAACTCCTGGCCGGAGACCAGCATATCACCCCGCTTGAGGGTACCCGACTGCACCAGTACGGTAGCGACTGGGCCGCGCCCCTTGTCGAGCGAAGATTCGACGATAATTCCGTGCGCCGGGCCGTCGTGAACCGCTTGCAGCTCCATCACCTCGGCCTGGAGCAGAATCGCCTCCAGTAAGCTGTCGATTCCCTCGCCACTCTTGGCGGAGACTTTGACAAACATGGTCTCGCCACCCCACTCTTCGGAGAGGATGTCGTGCTGCGATAGCTCCTGCATCACCCGATCCGGGTTGGCCTCAGGCTTGTCCATTTTGTTGATGGCAATGATCGTCGGCACCTCGGCAGCGCGGGCGTGGTGAATCGCCTCCACGGTCTGTGGCTTGACGCCATCATCGGCAGCAACCACCAGGATAACAATATCGGTGACCTGGGCACCGCGCGCCCGCATCGCCGAGAAGGCGGCGTGGCCGGGGGTGTCGAGGAAGGTGATCATGCCGCGACCGGTCTCAACATGGTAAGCACCGATGTGTTGGGTGATTCCACCCGCTTCACCGGAGGCGACGCGAGTTTCGCGAATGTGGTCAAGCAGTGAGGTCTTGCCATGGTCTACATGCCCCATGATGGTCACGACCGGGGCGCGACCCTCTTTGGCTCCCTGCTGCTCGTCGGCCATCAGGGTGCGCACTTCACGCTCCAGATCCTGCTGCCGCTGCTCTACCGGGGTGTGGCCCATCTCACTCACCACGAGGGTCGCGGTATCGGCATCCAGTGGCTGGTTGATGGTGGCCATAATCCCCATTTTCATCAGAGTACGAACCACCTCGGCGGCCTTCACCGACATCCGCTGCGCTAGCTCGCCGACGCTAATCCCTTCAATGACTTCGACTTCGCGCACTACCGGGGAGAGCGGACGCTGAAAGCCGTGCTGGCTCTCTGCGCCACTACCACTGCCTGGACGCTGACGGCGCGGCCCCTTGATTTTACCTTTGCGCTTGCCGCGCTTGTTATCGGCGACATGCAGCTCGGCCCGCTCAGGGCGCTCCTCCTCACGTTTGCGCGGAGTAGTCCGTTTCGGCTTATCGCTATCGCGAGTGACCCGCTTTTCGATCTCATCAACCCCTGCGGGCAGGGCTTCCGCCTCATCCTCTGCCCCCTCAACGGGCAGTGCGGGGGCGGTCTTCTCATTACCTTTTTTTGGCTTGGGCTTGGACTTGGCCTTGGGCTTGACTTTGGACTTCGCCTCGGCTCTCTCTTGCGGCGGCGGGGGTGGCGCGGTGGGGGGTTCGCTGGCGGCTGCGGTTGCTGCTTCGGTGACCGGTGCGGCGACCGGGGCGGCGGCGACAACGGGTTCCGGCTCCGGCTCTACTGGCAGGGCGGGCGGTTGCGACAACACCCGCAAGCGCTCCTGCTCGGCGAGCTGCCGCTGCTGCTCTGCCTGAATCGCCGTTTGCCGGGCCTGCTCTTCACGCTGCCGTTCCCTCTCCAGGCTCTTACGTCGCGCCTCCTCGGCGGCCCGTCGCGCCTCAGCCTCCTCATGCGCCTTGCGCTGCTGTTCGCGCTGCTCCTCTAGCGCTCGCACCGCTCGCTCCGCCTCTTCGCGAGTCCGCTGCTCCTCGCTGCGGGGCAGGTCTCCGGCGACGTAAGTCCGCTTGCGCCGTACCTCGACGGCAACGGTCTTGCTAGGACGTGGCACAGTCGCTCCACGGGGGGCGGTACGTGGCACGTTGCCGACGGGTATGCGCAATTCAGAGTGCATTTTACGCTTAACGGTGATCTGCTGCCGCTCGCCACCCTTGTCGCCATGGCTCTCACGCAGATACTTGAGCAGTAGCTCCCGCTCCTCGGGGGTTACTACATCGCCACCACCTCGCTTGGTGATACCCGCATTGACCAGTTGGGTCAGTAGCGTCTCCACCGGTGTCTCGACATCTATTGCCAGTTGTTTTACTGTCACATCACTCATTGGATGAACCTCCCAAGGTTACTCCCCAGCCTTATTGCTCTTCGAACCAAGGCTCACGGGCCTTCATGATCAACCGGGCGGCGCGTACCTCATCCATGCCCTGAATCTCCATTAGCTCATCGACCGACTGCTCGGCCAACCCTTCCATCGTGGTTACGCCAATACGCGCCAGTTGGTAAGCGGTCTCTTCGTCCATCCCCTCCATGGTCAGTAGATCTTCCGCCGGGGAGCGCTCGTCAATCGCCTCTTCCTGGGCGATGGCGCGGGTTAGCAGCAGCTCCTTGGCCCGCCCGCGCAGCTCCTCAATGATCGCTTCGTCGAACTCCTCAATCTGCTGCATCTCCTCAATCGGCACGTAGGCGACCTCCTCTAACGAGGAGAAGCCCTCTTGCACCAGGATTACCGCAACCTCTTCATCGACCCCGAGGTCATCCATAAACTGCTCGATCAAGGCCCGCGTCTCCGACTCATTCCGCTCGGCGGCCTCGGCCTCGTTCATTACGTTCAGCTCCCAGCCGGTCAGTTCGCTGGCGAGGCGGACATTCTGCCCCCCCTTGCCAATCGCCTGGGAGAGATTCCCCTCTTCGACCGCGACGATCATGCTGTGCGCCTCTTCGTCAATGACGATGGAGACGACCGAGGCGGGGGACATGGCGTTAATTACATACTGAGCGGGATTTTCATTCCACAGGGTGATATCGACCCGCTCGCCGTTAAGTTCGCTGGAGACGGCGTGGACGCGCGAGCCGCGCATTCCGACGCAGGCTCCGACCGGATCGAGGCGACTATCGTGGGTGCGCACTGCAATTTTGGCGCGCTGACCGGGGTCGCGGGCGGCGGCGATAATCTCAATCAGCCCCTCCCCGACCTCGGGAACCTCCAGTTTGAACAGCTCAATCAGAAACTCTGGACGGGAGCGGCTAACGAAGAGCTGCGGTCCGCGTGCCTCGGAGCTGATCGCGTAGAGGTAGCCGCGGACTCGGTCACCACTGCGCACCATCTCTTTAGGAATGCTCTCCTCACGGGGGATCAGCGCCTCGGCATTCCCACCTAAGTCTAGCGTGATAGCGCCGCGCTCAACCCGCTTGACCAGGCCGGTAATTAGCTCTCCCTTGCGGGAGCGGTAGGCCTCGACCACTTTGGCCCGCTCGGCCTCACGTACCTTCTGCACAATCACCTGCTTGGCAGCTTGGGCGGCGATGCGCCCGAACTCGATCGACTCCATCTCCTTTTCGATATAGTCGCCAACCTGGATCTCGGGCCGCTGCTCAATCGCATGTTCCAGCAGGATGGTGCGCTCCGGGGAGTTCTCGACTCCTTGCGCATCACGCAGCTCCTCAACCACTTGCCAGCGGCGGAAGCTGCGGTAGTTACCGGTTGCGCGATCTACGGCTACCCGAACCTCTACCTCACCACCATGTTTTTTACGGGTTGCGGAGGCGAGTGCCGCCTCAATTGCTTGAAAGATCACCTCTCTCTCGACCTCCTTTTCGTTAGAGACGACCTCCACAACCATCAGAATCTCTTTGCTCATCGTACTCGATCCTGTCAGAATTCCGGCACCAAGCGCGCCTGTTCAATCAATTCCAGTGGTAGCTCCCAGCGTTCGCCGTCCATATCCACCAGCACCTTATCGCCATCCAATCCCTGCAACAGTCCTTTGTAGCGCCGTCGCTCGGCTACTTTCTCACGCAGGCGAATGCTCACCTGATGACCGGCGAAGCGTTGGTAGTCCTGCGCCTTGAAGAGCGGACGATCCAGCCCTGGTGAGGAGACCTCTAGACTATAGGCCTCGCTGATCGGATCCTCGACATCCAGTGCGGCACTGAGCTGATGGCTCACCGCCGCACAATCATCCAGTACGATCCCCTCGGCATGGTCGATATAGACCCGCAGGGTACCGCCGTGACCCATGCGGCTGTGAAACTCAACGCCGACTAGCTCGAAGCCCATCGGCTCGACCACGTCTGCAATGATCACTCGTACTGCTTCAGGGGCTGTTGCCATTGCTCTCCAGTCCGTCTGCCAGGCGGCGAGGTGCCGGGTAACAGCACCACAAACAAAAAATGGGCCAGCGGCCCATTTCAGAAGGTAATAAAAAGCCCCGATATACGGGGCTTCTGAAATTGGTAGCGGGGGCAGGATTTGAACCTACGACCTTCGGGTTATGAGCCCGACGAGCTGCCAGACTGCTCCACCCCGCATCTGTGTGAGAGGCGTATTATAGGGAGGTCGCAGGGCGGGTGCAAGCAGTTTTTTGCAAAAAATTTCTTTTTCTCACGCAACGCGAACCGATATACTCTTTATTAGGAGAGGACAGAGGAGCGAGCGCAGGGTGCGGTGAGGCACGAACCGCATCGAGATGCGACGCGAACCGCTGTATTGCAGCGCCCACCTCCCCGTCCCTACACCTCTGTTATGGAGCTATGCCATGCCCACCCCCACCCCAGACAATCCCTACTTCATCGCCTTTCGTGGCAGTTTCACCAGCGCCCTGCGCTGGCACCACCTCGACGCACTGTGGCAAGTCCTCAAGCAGCAACCAGGCGACGACTGGTATCTCTACGCCATCGGCGAGCCGCCACCGCAACAGCCGAGTGGACGCGATCAGCTCCACCACTTTATAGAAGAGATCGACACCCTGCTACGTAGCGAACATGACCACGACTACTGTGGCATTGTCTACGCCGACAACCTCCAGCAGCCGACCTTTATTAAGATCTACGACCCGAACAACCTAGGCGTATCGTGCGGCTACAGCGACAATCCTCCCCTCCCCGGCTGGGTTCTCTCCAAGCTGCCGCCGAGCGAGCTGGGGGCAGAGCGCAGCACCAAAAGCCGTCAACGCTGGTGGCAACGGGTTGTTGCTGGATG
>SLIM01000252.1 GCA_007135625.1 Gammaproteobacteria bacterium | reverse complement strand
GTTCATGCGCCGGTGGTGTTGGGGTTCGCAAGCTCACCCCAACCTACGCGACTATGCCGATGAGCCTGTAGGTTGGGGTGACGAAGGAACCCCAACCCACTGCACCGCACCGCACCCCGCCATCGGCTACCGCCACGCCGATGTTGGGGGGGCGATTCCCAGCATCGGAGCAAGTTCATGCGCCGGTGGTGTTGGGGTTCGCAAGCTCACCCCAACCTACGCGACTACGCGACTATGCCGATGAGCCTGTAGGTTGGGGTGACGAAGGAACCCCAACCCACGCGACTTAACCCTTAACCCTTAACCCTTAAACCCTTAAACCTTAAACCCTTAAACCTTAAACCTTAAACCCTTAACCCTTAACCCTTAACCCTTAACCCTTAACACCCCCCTCCTTGCCTTTTCTAAAAAGTACGACTATAGTTTCCACCATAGAACCAAAAGATGAGCAGTAAGGAGTCGTGATGGTCATCGCAACGATTCGACACGCTACCCTACTCGCCACCGCGCTACTGCTCCTGAGCGGCTGCGGAGGCGGTGGAGGGGTACTCTCGGAGCAGGCAACCCCGGTCGGCACCCGCCTGGCACTTCCCGCAGAGGCGCAGGCGCTGGGGGAGAGTTCCTGCACTTTTTACAAAGCCGAAGAGCAGCAGGGCATGGAGCGCTTCGAAATCCGCTGCCCCGGCTGGGAGCAGGCGGTCGGCCAGGTGTGGCGCGGCGCATCGCCGGTCGGGCAGTGGCAGGAGCGGCTGATCCGTGAAGGGCGCTTAGTCACCAGCCTCCAGCAAGAGGCGCTCTGTGATCCGGCGGAGGCGAGCGCCCTGCTGGATGAGCGTCCCGCCCTGCTGCGCCACTGCCGCAGCCGCGACGGCGCTCTTCCCTACCTATTGGTCACCAGTGATATTGAGCGCAACGCCTTTGTACTGTGGGGGCCGCCGCACCTCGTCCCGCTGTTTGAGGCGTTTATTCGCCTCTCCCTTCAGGGCAGCGCGGTGGAGATCCGCCCCGGCACCCGCTCCCAGCTTATCGCCTTGGCCGAGCAGGCGATTGCCCCCGAGGGTCGCCCCATTGGGCTAGAGGATATGGGCCACTTCCTCGCCCTGGATGGCTTAAGCACCCTCTACAACTCCGCCGGTGACTATCCGCAGGCGCTGGAGAGCGCCCGCCAAGCGCTGGCGCTGCACGAGCGCCTCAAAGGGCCAGACCATCCCGACGGCGGCTACCTGCTGGCCCGTATCGCCCGCGAATTGAGCCGCCAGCAGCCGGCTGCGGCTGATTCGCTGTTTCAGCGTGCCGAACCGCTGGTACAGCGCTCCCAGGATCCCGCCGACTGGCCCGAGTTTCTGGTCTACCGCGCTTGGCACGCGCTCACCCAGGGGGACTCCGAGCAGGCTCTCGCCGATGCCCGCCACTCTTGGGAGCTGAGTCGCTCGCTGGCTGCCGGGGAGCGCCACAACCCGCGCCTCGGCCACTCCCTAATCGGGGTCGGTGATGTCTACCGGCAACTGGAGCAGTGGGAGGAGGCCGAAGCGGCCTACCGTCAGGCTCTGGAGATCTTCTCCGCACTGCGCAGCGGTGATTACCACTGGGCTGGCAAGAGCCACCAGCGGCTGGCCCAGCTCTATGTGCAGCAACAACGGCTCGACCCCGCCCGCCACCACGCCAGCGAGGCGGTCGCCATCGCCCAGCGCCTGTTTGGCGAGGGACAAGCGCTGGTCGAGGCGCTGGTGACCCAGGCCGAGGTCGAACAGGCGACCAACCAGCCGCAGCTCGCCCTCCCCCACTGGCGCGAAGTGCGCCGCATCCTTCAGGCCAACCCGACCCTGCTCACCCAGCTCCCCCCCGAACTCTTTGAGGGCTACCTGACCCTGCTCTTTCAACAGAGCCAGCACGCCGACTCCGAGAGCGCGTCGGCACTCCACGAAGAGGCGTTCCAGATCGCCCAGCTTGGCCAGACCCCCGCCGCCGGACGGGCGATCACCCAGGTCGCCGCCCGTCTCGCCGACTCCAACCCGGAGATTCGCGAACAGGTGCGCCTGCTGCAAGATACCCAGCGCCAGCGCCAGGATCTTCACTACACCCTGGGACTGGAGCGGGGCCGCCCCTCGGCAGAGCGTAATTTGCAGCACGAGCAGACCCTCTACCAGCAACTGCAAGCTGCCCAGCAGCACTATCGCGAGCAGGAGCAGCAACTGCAAACCCGCTTTCCGCGCTATGGCCGCTTGATCACCCCCAACCCGTTGAGCAGCAGCGAGGTCGCACACCTGCTGCGCCCCGGCGAGGCGCTGTTGCGCATTCTGCCGGGCCGCCACCAGAGCTGGCTTTTTCTGATTACCGACGACGGCCAGTTACACGCCGCCACCAGTGAGAGCATCACCCCGCAAATCGCCTGGCAGGTCGCCCGCCTGCGCCACGGCGTAGATGCCAGCAGCGGGCGCATTCCGCGCTTCAACCTGGCGCTCGCCCAGCAGCTCTACCAGCAGCTCCTCGGCCCCCTCGACAGCGCCCTCGACCCAGTTCGCCACCTGCTCTTTGTCCCCTCCGGCCCGCTCCTCAGCCTCCCCCCGGCACTGCTGCTGCGCACCCCTCCCGACCACCCGAGCGACTACACCAAAGCCCACTGGCTAGTGCGAGATATGGCCTTCACCACCCTCCCCTCGGTGGTTGCCCTAGCGCAGTTTCGTGAGGTGAGCCGCCCCTCCCAGGCACCCTACCCCTTTCTCGGACTGGGCAACCCCGATTTTCGCGGTGACCAGCGCGAGGCCGAGCGCCCGCTGCAAGCGCAGTTGCCGGGGTGTGAGATCGACGCAGCGGCGATTGCCCAGCTCACCCCGCTCCCGGAGACCGCCAACGAACTGCGCACCCTCGCCCGCATCCTCGGAGCCGATCCGCAGCAGAGCCTGCTTCTGGGCGAGGCCGCCACCCTCCCGGCCCTGCAGCAGCGTGAGCTACACCGCTACCGCATCCTGGCCTTCGCCACCCACGCGCTGCTCCCCGGTGAACTCAACTGCTTGAGTGAAGCGGCACTCGCCCTCACCCCGCGCTGGGAGGAGAGCGACAACGGCCTGCTTGATGTCGCCGCCGTCACCGAGCTGCACCTGGATGCCGACTGGGTGCTGCTCTCCGCCTGCAACACCGCTGGCGGCGGCAGCAGCGAGCTACGCGGCGAAGGGCTATCGGGACTGGCCACCGCCTTTTTCTACGCGGGTAGCCGGGCGCTGCTCGCCTCCCATTGGTACGTCGTCTCCGCGGCCACCGTCCAGCTCACCACCGACACCTTCGCAAACCACCAGGCCAACCCCCAGCAGGGACGCGCCGAGGCGCTGCGTCAAGCGCAACTGACGCTGCTAAACCAGCGCGAGACCGCTCACCCCCTCTTCTGGGCCGCTTTTACCCTCATCGGAGATACCGGAGAT
>SLIM01000020.1 GCA_007135625.1 Gammaproteobacteria bacterium | reverse complement strand
TTAAGGGTTAAGGGTTAAGTTTTAAGGGTTAAGGGTTAAGGGTTAAGTTTTAAGGGTTAAGGGTTAAGGCAGGGACGATAAGCGCCCCTTAAAACTTAAACCTTAAAACTTAACCCTTAAAACTTAACCCTTCCCCCTTAACCCTTAACCCTTAACCCTTAACCCTTCTTAGAATGCCTTATTGGCGCATCTCCAGTTTTTATTTTTTTTATTTCGGCGCGTTGGGGGTGCTGGTCCCTTATTGGGGTCTCTATCTTCAGAGTCTAGGCTTTAGTCCTGCCCAGATCGGCCAGTTACTGGCGATTCTGATGGGGACTAAGATTATTGCCCCCTACCTGTGGGGATGGTTAGGTGACCACCTTGGCCACCGTATGCGCATCGTGCGGGCTGGAGCGCTCTCCACTGTAGTGGTTTTTGTGAGTATCTTTTGGCTCACCGACTACTGGGGCGTGGCCTTGGCAATGGCCCTCTTCAGCTTCTTTTGGAACGCCATTCTACCGCAATTTGAAGTGGTCTCCCTGCACTATCTGGGGGCGCGCTCCAGCCACTATGCTCGCTTACGGGTGTGGGGTTCAATCGGCTTTATCGTAACCGTTACCCTGGTCGGGGTCTGGGTTGATTGGCGTAGCCCGGCAGTGGTTCCGCTGGCACTCTTATTGGTTTTCATCGCGATTTGGATCGCCAGCCTAACGGTCGCCGACCCCGCGCCCGAGCCGCATCCGCAGGAACAGCCCCCGCTCCTCACCATCCTGCGCCGTCCGGCGGTTATCGCCTTCTTTCTCGTCTGCTTCCTCTCCCAGATCAGCCACGCTGTTTACTACGCCTTCTACTCCATCTATTTGGAGGGGCATGGGTATAGCAAAACCCTTATCGGGCAGCTCTGGTCACTCGGGGTGGTCGCCGAAGTCGTCATTTTTCTGCTCATGCACCGCCTACTGCACCACTGTAATGCGGGCTGTGTGCTCACCCTCAGTCTGCTCTTGGCGACCCTGCGCTGGGGCGTGATCGGCTGGTTTCCGCAATCACTCGCACTTCTCCTCTTCGCCCAACTGCTCCACGCCTTCACCTTCGGCACCTTTCACGTCGCCGCTATCCACCTGATTCACCGCTACTTTGTCGGACGTCACCAGGGGCGCGGCCAAGCCCTCTACGCCGGGGTGAGCTTTGGTGCCGGGGGGGCGGTCGGGAGTCTGCTGGCGGGTTATCTGTGGCAGGGGGTGGGACCACGAATCACCTTTGAACTCGCCGCCCTGGTCGCCTCCGTGGCCGCGCTGATTGCTTGGTATTGGGTGGCAAAACGGGATCTTGCGTAACCGGTGAACTCGCCGCCCTGGTCACCTCCGTGGCTGCGCTGATTGCTTGGTATTGGGTGGCAAAACGGGATCTTGCGTAACCGGGTGGGCGACCGACTCCTGACGGCGGTTTGGCTCTCTAGCAGATAGGCAGAAGCTGGTTAGTGAGACGGTGCGGCGCACCCCTTAGTGACTGCAAGGTGCATGATGTGGGTGGCTGGGTTATACTCCTTCACAGGCTCATTCTTTTACCGTAAAGTGATATGAAAACTCTTGTTTATAATGAATTAAACCCTGACCAGATCCCTAATTTCAAGAAGATTCGAGCGTTTCTTGAGCAGGGGGATTTCCGTTCGGCAGAGGTGAAGAAGGTGGGGGATAACCTCTACCGCGCCCGCTTGGATCGCTCCAATCGGCTGCTCTTCTCCCACTATCGCCACGGCGAGGAGAGTTATCTGCTGCTGTTGGAGTGGATTCCTTGGCACGCTTACGATAAATCTCGCTTTCTTTCGGGAGATTCGCAGATTGATGAGGCGAAGATCCCGGATGTGGATGAGCTACGTGCGGAGGATGCCTCAGCGCTGGTCTATGTGAACCCGCAGGAGGCGCGTTTTCACCTATTGGATAAGGTGATCTCCTTTGATGAGGAGCAGGTAGCGACCTACCACTTGCAGCCGCCGTTGATCATTATCGGCTCTGCCGGGAGTGGCAAGACGGCGCTAACGCTGGAGAAGATGAAACAGGCGGTGGGGGATATCCTCTATCTGACCCGCTCCCCCTACCTGGTCCACAACTCGCGGCAGCTCTATTTTAGCGCCAATTACGCGAACGAAAACCAGAATCTCGATTTTCTCTCCTTTCAGGAGTATCTGGAGAGTATTCAGGTGCCGAATGGTCGGGAGTTGAGTTTTCGGGAGTTTGCCGGTTGGTTGGGGCGGCAGCAGCGACCGCGAGAGTTGGGCGATGCCTACCAGCTTTTTGAGGAGTTTAAGGGGGTGATCACCGGCCCGGCGGGGGAGCAGCCCTGGCTGAGTCGTGAGGAGTATCTGGGGCTGGGGGTTAAGCAGTCGATCTTCGCTGCGGAACTGCGGGGTGTGGTCTACGATATCTTTACCCGCTATCTCGACTTTATGGCGGAGAATGCGCTTTATGATGCCAATATTCTCAGCCATCAATATCTGGGAAAAGTCACTCCGCGCTATGATTTTGTGGTGGTCGATGAGGTGCAGGATCTGACCAATGTGCAGTTGCGGTTGGTGTTGCAGGCGCTGCACGATCCCCACCAGTTTCTGTTGTGTGGCGACTCCAACCAGATTGTGCATCCTAACTTTTTCTCCTGGTCGAAGGTGAAAAGCTACTTCTATCAGCAGGATGCGAAGAGCGGTGGCGGCGAGATCATGCGCATCCTGAATACCAATTTTCGCAATTCGCCAGAGGTGACGGAGATTGCCAATCGGGTCTTAAAGATCAAAAATGCCCGCTTTGGCTCGGTTGATAAGGAGAGCAACTATTTGGTGCGCAGTAACGCCCACAATCAGGGGGTGGTGGTGCTGCTGCAGGATCAGGAGAAGGCCCGGCGTGAGATCGATCAGAAGACCCGTACCTCGACCCGCTTTGCGGTGTTGGTGATGCACCCTGAGCAGAAGGCGGCGGCTAAGGCGCAGTTTCGTACCCCGCTGATCTTCTCGATTCAGGAGGCGAAGGGGCTGGAGTATGAGAATATCGTGCTCTATAACTTTGTCTCTGCCGATCAGGAGCGTTTTCGGGAGATCACCAAGGGGGTGAGTCATGAGGATATGTTGGTGGAGGAGTTGCGTTTTGCCCGCGCTAAGGATAAGGGCGATAAGTCGCTGGAGATCTATAAGTTCCATATCAATGCGCTGTATGTGGCGCTGACCCGAGCGGTAAAGAATCTCTATCTGCTGGAGAGTGATCCCGGACATCGGCTGTTCGATCTGCTGGGGATGCAGGTGGCGAGTGAAGGGCTGGCACTGGAGGAGTACCGTTCGACGCTGGAGGAGTGGCGGGCTGAGGCGCACCGTCTGGAGTTGCAGGGGAAACAGGAGCAGGCCGAGGAGATTCGCAGTAATATCTTGCAGCAGAAGCAGATCCCCTGGACGGTGTTACGCGGTGAGGCGCTGGAGAGCGTCGACCAAGGGGCTGCGAGTGGCAATAAGAAGGCGCTGCTGCAATGCTTTGAGTATGCCTTGGTGTATGGCGATCAGCGGCGTTTGAACCAGCTCCAGCAGCAGCATTTTCACCCGGCGCAAAACTTGGAGAAGGCACGCAAGCAACTGATACGCAACCATTATGCGCTGTATGATGTGAATAGTATTCAGGGTGCGCTGCGTGAGGCGGATCGCTATGGGGTCGATTATCGGAACCTCTTTAATCAGACTCCGTTGATGCTTGCGGCACGTTTCGGCAAGGAGGCGCTGGTGGCTGCACTGATTGAGCGCGGGGCCGATACCAGTCTCATTGATAGCGCTGGTCTTACCGCTTTTCAGGGGGCTTTGCGTCAGGCGCTAACGGATCCTAAGTATGCCGCCACTAAACTGCCTGCGATCTATCGCATTCTGGAGCCGGAGAGCCTTTCGTTGCAGGTCGGCGGGCGGTTGGTGAAGCTGGATAATCGCAAAGCCGAGTTTCTGCTGTTTAATTTGGCGATGGTGCTCTTTTATACCAATCTAAATGATAAAGTGTTCAGCACTTCACGGCTCGGTCTGGAGAGCAAGGATTTTGTTGAGGCGACCTCTGCGCTTGCGGATCAACTGGTGCCAGCCTATCGGAAGAAGCGCCCCTATCTCTCTTCTATTCTCTCCAAGAATGAGGTCTGTCGCGACGATCCGCGAAGTCTGCGCCTCTTTGTTCGGGTGGCTCGCGGCTACTATTTGATCAACCCCAACCTGAAGGTGCGGGTCGAGGGGGGGTGGTACGATATCTATGATCTGCTGCGCGTCGAGATGATTGCTGCGACGCAGAAGCTGGAGGTTGCCTCGGCGCATCGCTATGTGGAGCAGAAGCTGGCCGCTTTTACCCAGCGGCTAGAGCAGCTTAAGCAGGAGGGGCAGGGGCCGGAGCCGGAGTCGGAGCCGGAAAACCCTTAGTCGTTTCGCCCGCCCCCCGGCTGGTGTATAATGGGGCTTTGAACCACCGAGAGGGGTAGATGAGGAGCTGGTTGCCTTGTGCAGCGCCCTGCCGGGCGACCTGCGGCGCTCTGTACTCTCTGCTGATCTCTCTGCATCCGTGGTTCAAACCTTTGTGGTGCAAACTTCACTACTCAATTGGAGCGCGTAAATGACCGCCACCCTGAATGTCGATCACGCTGAAATCCACAAGTTCGACCAGCTCGCCTCGCGCTGGTGGGATACGGAGGGGGAGTTTCGTACCCTGCATCAGCTCAACCCGTTGCGGGTGGAGTATATCAGCCAGCGGGTACCCCTGGCAGACCAAGAGGTGCTTGATGTCGGCTGCGGCGGCGGGGTACTCGCTGAGGCGATGGCGCGGTTGCAGGGGCGGGTGACCGGGATCGACATGGGGGAGGAGACCTTGCAGGTCGCCCGTCTGCATCTGCTGGAGTCGGGGCTGGAGGTGCTGTATGAGCGGATTCCGGTGGAGCGGCTGGCGCAGGAGCGGCCTGGCCACTTTGCGGTGGTGACCTGCATGGAGATGCTGGAGCATGTCCCCGATCCCGCTTCGGTAATTGCCGCGTGCAGTCGTCTGGTGAAGCCGGGCGGTAAGCTCTTCTTCTCGACCATTAACCGCAATCCCAAGGCCTACCTGCTGGCGGTGCTTGGGGCGGAGTATCTGCTGAAACTGCTGCCGCAGGGTACCCACGACTACGCCCGTTTTATTCGCCCCTCAGAGCTGGATCGCTGGTGCCGCAGTAGCGGTTTGCAGCGGGAGTCGCTGGATGGAGTGGTCTACAACCCGCTGACCGCTCGCTTTCGTCTGTCGCACGATGTCGATGTCAACTACCTTGCCTGCTACACGCGATTGGAATGAATACTACTCCACTGGCGGCGCTGCGCTGCGTTCTTTTTGATCTTGACGGTACCTTTGCCGATACCGCGCCTGATCTGGCCCATGCGCTGAATCATATTTTGCAACAGCAGGGCCGCGCACCGCTGCCGCTGCTTCAGGTTCGCCCTTTTGTTTCGCACGGTGCGGCGGCGCTGGTAGCTGCCGGTTTTCCCGAGGTGCGCGATGGCGATTGGTTGGAGCTGCGGCGGCGCGAGCTGGTTGACGCCTATCGGCAGCAGATCTGCCGCGATACCACTACTTTTCCCGGTATCGCCGAGCTGGTCGAGGCGCTGGAGCTACGGGCGGTTCGTTGGGGAATTGTCACCAACAAGCCTGCGGCGCTAACCCAGCCACTGCTAACCGCTTTGGGGTACTGGCAACGCGCCTGCTGTGTGGTGAGTGGCGATACCTTGCCGCTCGCCAAACCTGACCCCGCCCCGGTGCTACACGCCTGCCAGTTGGCCGGAGTGGCCCCCGGTGCGACCCTCTGTGTGGGTGATGCCGAGCGCGACATCGTCTCGGGTCGTGCCGCCGGGTGTCGTACCGTAGTCGCTCGCTTCGGCTATCTCGACAGTGCCGAATGTCCCGAGGCGTGGGGGGCAAGCGGGATGATCGACCACCCGCAGGAGCTGCTCGCCTGGCTGTGACGGAGGGGCGCGGAGCGATCTATGTAACCGACCTTCCGCACCTTGCCCTTGCAATCCACTGAGCTGAATAAATGATTATGTTTTTTTGCGGTTACACCAAAAGCAAAATCATCTTTTGAATCAGTGTTTTGCACGGGGGGTGCGAAATGTGGGATGTAACAACCAAAGGAGTGCGATAGATGCAGCCAACCATCGGAAAATTGATCCAGCAGGCCTCTACCATCCTGCTCGGCAAGGAGGAGGTGCTGAAACTCTCCATCGCCTGCATGCTGGCGCGGGGCCATCTGCTGATTGAGGATCTGCCGGGAGTTGGAAAGACTACCCTGGCACATACCTTGGCCAAGCTGTTAGGATTACACTACCAGCGGATTCAGTTTACCAGTGATCTGCTCCCCTCCGACATTATCGGGGTTTCGATTTTTGATCGGGAGAAACAGAGTTTTCGCTTTCATCCAGGGGCGATTTTTTCGCAGTTGGTGCTTGCCGATGAGGTGAACCGCGCTACCCCCAAGGCCCAGAGCGCCCTGCTGGAGGCGATGGAGGAGGAGCAGGTGACGGTGGAGGGGGATAGCATGGCGCTGCCGCGCCCCTTTTTCGTCATCGCTACCCAGAACCCGGCCCACCAGATCGGCACCTTTCCCCTGCCGGAGTCGCAGCTTGACCGCTTTCTGATGCGCTTGGAGATCGGCTATCCGGGGCGCAAGGCGGAGCGCGACTTGCTGTGCGGGCGGGATCGGCGGGAGATGCTGCGGGAGATGGAGCAGGTGATCGCGCCGAGTGAACTCATCACTTTGCAACAGCAGGCCGATAAGGTCTACATTGCCGAGCCGCTGCTCGACTACTGCCAGGATCTCCTCGACTTTAGTCGCTCTTCACCGCGCATCCACCAGGGACTCTCCCCGCGTGCCGGGCTGGCGCTGCTGCGCGGCGCTCGCGCTTGGGCCTTCGTTGAGGGGCGGGATGAGGTCATTCCCGAAGATATACAGGCTGTTCTTGCCCCGATTGTCGGTCACCGTCTACAATCCACCAACGAGGCGGGACGGGGTGAGGGGCTGGGGCTGGCCGACTATCTGTTACAATCGGTAGCGGTGCCGTGAGGTAGCGGGCAGAAGGCAGAAGTGGATCAAACGATTATTAACAAGGGGGATAAATATGCAATTTACTATCGTCAGTGGCAGCCATCGCCAACCGTCGCAGAGTCGCAAGGTGGCAGACCATATCGAGCGGGTACTCAAGCAGCAGGTGGCGGGTGCCGAGGTGGGAATCATTGATCTCGCCAATAATCCCTTTCCACTTTGGGATGAAGGAGTGTGGCGAGGGGAGGCGCGGTGGCAGACGCTGCTGGAAGAGCCGAGCCGCCAGTTGGCGGCGAGCGATGGGGTGGTGGTGATCGCCCCGGAGTGGCACGGGCAGGTGCCGGCGGGATTGAAAAACTTCTTTCTGCTCTTTGGTGCGAAGGAGCTGGGGCATAAGCCGGGGCTGATTGTGACGGTATCGGCGAGTGAGGGGGGAACCTATCCGGTGGCCGAGTTGCGGATGAGCAGCGCCAAGAATAACCGCCTCTGCTACATTCCCGAGCATCTGATTATTCGTCAAGTGGAGTCCGTGTTGAACGACGATGCGGCGCAGAATGATGCCGAGCGCGACGGCTATCTGCGCGGGCGGATCGCCTGGACGCTGGAGCTGTTTGCCGAGTACGCCCGCGCCTTGCAAGCGGTGCGGACGAGTGGCAAGGGCTACTCTCCCGACTACCCGTTCGGCATGTGACGGGGCGATGGAAGAGTGGTATGTTGCGACCCCGGAGCGACTGACCGCGCTCTGTCAGGTACTCGCAAAGAGTCGCTGGTTGGCGCTTGATACCGAGTTTATTCGGGATCGGAGCTACTATCCGAAGCTCTGCTTGGTGCAGGTCTGCAATGGGGAGCTGGCGGCGGCTATTGATGTGGTGGCGCTGCCCGAGTGGGAGGCGCTGCTTGATCTGCTCTATCGCCCGGATATCACCAAAGTCTTTCACGCTGCCCGCCAGGATCTGGAGATTTTGCAGCAACTGCGCGGGGTGCTGCCTACTCCGCTGTTCGATACCCAGACGGCGGCGGCGCTGCTGGGGCATGGCGAGCAACTCGGGTATGGGGAGCTGGTCGAGCGCGAATTGGGGGTGGTGTTGGAGAAGGGACAGGGGCGCACCGACTGGCTACAGCGCCCATTAAGCCCGCAGCAGTTACGCTACGCGCTGGATGATGTGATCTATCTGGCGCGAAGTTACCGCCAGATGGTTGCCCGCTTGGCGGCGCAGGGCCGCTTGGAGTGGCTCGCGGAGGAGTTCGCGGCCCTCGCCGATCCGACCGGCTATGTGGTCGAGCCGCTGCAAGCGTGGCGCAAGGTGAAGGGGCGTAACCGCTTGCGTGGTCACCAGTTGGCGGTGTTGCAGCAGCTCGCGGCGTGGCGTGAGGAGCAGGCGCAAACGCTGGATCGGCCGCGTAAATGGGTGTTGCGGGATGAGCTGCTGGTCGATTTGGCGCGGCTGATGCCGAGCGATCTGGCGGCCTTACATGCGCTGCGCGGGGTCGATGCGGGGCTGCTGGAGCGCTACGGTGAGCTGCTGTTGGTGCAGATTCGGCAGGGGCGGGCGCTGCCGCGAGGCGAGTGGCCGCAAGAGCGGGGCGTGCCGCCGCGCCTCTCCGAGCAGCAGCAGGCGCAGGTCGATCTGCTGGCGGCGGTGTTGCGCCTGGAGGTCGAGCGCCAGGGGATTCATCCGCAGGCGGTGGCGGGGCGGCGGGAGCTGGAGCGGCTGCTGCTGGGGGAGCCGACAACGCTGCTGCAGGGGTGGCGTGCCGGGCTGGTGGGGAGACGCTTGCAGGCGCTGCTCAACGGGGAGTTGACGGTGGCGGTGGTGGCCGGGGAGATGCAGCTTCTGGAGCATGACGACGGCACCCCGTGATGAACTTTCGGTTTCAGATTCTGCTGTTTCTCTTTCTGTGCGGCTTTCTGCCGCTCTTTGCAGCGGTTTCGATTAACCTGCCGCTGGTGCTGGATCGGGTCGAACTCTTCTACCACACCGCGCATTTACAAAATCTGCGGGCCGATTTTCGTGATCTCGATCAGCATATCGCTGGCCGTCATGAGATGGTCCGCTGGCTGGCCAAGCTGCCGGAGCCGGGAACCCTGCTGGGGCAGGATCGGGACTCGGATGAGCGCGAGATCGACATGGCGCGGGCGCGTTATACCGCTTGGATCAATAATATTTTGCAGGGCCAGAGCGATATTGTGCAGATCATCTTCTACGGCCAGGGGGGTAAGGAGCGCTTCTGGCTGGCCCGCGATGCGCAGCAGGGGTGGACGCCGACCCTCCGGCTGGAGGGGCCGCCACCCGCCGATTTTGTGCGGGCCGGGCTGGCGTTGCAGAGTGGTGAGGTGATGGTGAGTCCGATTGCGATTGATCGCCAGGGGGGGGAGAGTGACCCGCGCCGCCTGATGACGATGCGCCTGATCAGTCCGGTGATGGCGGTAGATAGCCACGAGGCGGTGGGGGCGGTGGTTGTACACATGGACATTGGAGGGATTGCCCGCTACTATCGCAATACCTATTGGGTTCACGACAGCGGAGAGTTTCTTGAGTATGCCGATCCGGATGCGCTGCGGGGCGATGCCTTTACCCACTTCAACGGGCTGCGCGAGATCTTCGCCGAGGGCAAACCGGCGCTGTGGGAGGGGGAGAAAGTGCGGGTGATGTGGATTCCGATGTTTCGTACCGAAAACTCCGGGCCGCTGTGGGTCGGGCGCACGGTCGATCCGCTGCCGCTGGCGGAGTTTCGCAACCAATTGGTAGTGCGGGTACTGACCATTATTTTTCTCTTGATGGTGGTGATTCTGCTGGCAGCACGCTGGTTCGCCAATCGCGCTGATCACCTCAGCCACGAGTTGACCGATGGCATTCGGCGCATTCTGGAGGGGGGGGAGTCGGTGCGGTTTCATTGGCGCGGCGCTCGCGAGCTGACCGAGTTGGGCGAGGATCTCTCGCGCCTGGCCGAGGAGCATAGCCACAACAGCCGCGAGTTGCAGGCCCGCGCCCGTGAGCTGGAGGAGTCTAACCGTTATAAATCAGAGTTTCTCGCTAATGTTAGCCATGAGCTGCGCACCCCGCTGAACTCGATCCTGCTGCTCTCCAAGATGCTAGCGGCCAGTGATAGCGGGCTGGAGGGGGAGCGGCGGCAGCAGGCGCAGGTGATCCATGAGGCGGGGCAGGATCTGCGCTCGCTAATCGACAATATCCTCGATCTATCCCGCATTGAGGCGCGCAAGAGTAGCTTTACCCTCGACTGGATCGACCTGCCGACCCTTTGCGACGAACTGGTCACTCTTTTGAAGCCGCAGTTTGATGCTAAGGGGCTACCCTTGCGGCTGGAGATTGAGGAGGGGGCGACCCGGCAGATCTACTCCGACGGCGATAAAGTCCGCCAGGTGATTAAAAACTTTCTTTCCAATGCGGTAAAGTTTACCGACCACGGTGAGGTGCTGTTGGCACTGCGCCGGGTGGCCCATAGCGAGAGCTGCGACTGCGCCCTGCGCATTGAGGTGCGCGATAGCGGGATTGGCATTCCACGCGCCAAGCAGGGCCGGATCTTCGATGCCTTTCGCCAGGCCGACGGCTCCACCAGTCGCCGCTACGGCGGCACCGGGCTGGGATTGGCGATTAGTCGGCAACTGGCGCGGCTGCTTGGTGGGGAGATTGAGCTGGTGAGCGAGGAGGGGAGGGGAGCGGTTTTTTCGCTGCTGTTGCCGTTAGAGTTCGACCGCGAGCGGGTCGATTCGGAGCAGATCTGGGAGGAGGGGCCGCCGCGCCTGCCGGAGCCGCAGCAAGCGCCGCAGGTGCGCCGCTTTGCCGGGGTCAACTTGCTGCTGATTGATGGTGATGTCGCCAGCCTGCTCGCCATGACTCCGCTGCTGGAGGCGTGGGGGGTGCGCGTCCACGCCGCCGGGGATGCCGCAGAGGCGCTGGAGATTCTGGAGGAGGAGGAGCGGATCGACCTCGTCTTGTTGGATGTGATGATGCCTGAGCTGGATGGTTGTGATACGATCAGGCAACTACAACAGCGGGTACCCGATTTGAAGATTATTGCGCTCACCATCTCGCTTAATGCCCTAGAACGCCGCGACTGCCTGCGCAGTGGAGTGGCTGGGGTGATTCGTAAACCTGTTGATCCCGACGAAATGTTGGAGATCCTGCAACGCCATCTGTAGTGACATGAAACGATATACCGGATTCAGGCTGCTGATCGTTGACGATCACAAGCACAACCTCTACACCCTGCGTACTTTGGTGCAGCAGTCGATGGAGGTGGAGATTCTGGAGGCTCTGTCGGGCCAAGAGGCGCTCGACATCGCTTTTCGCCAACCCGCCATTGATCTGATCATCCTGGATGTGCAGATGCCGGAAATGGACGGCTTTCAGACCGCATCCATGCTTAAGGTGCGCAAAAAAACCCGAGATATTCCTGTTATCTTCCTCACCGCTGCCTTTAAGACCGAAGAGTTTCAGCAGAAGGGCTACGAGGTCGGGGCGGTTGACTACCTGCTTAAGCCGATTGATGACAACCAGTTGATTAATAAAATCAGCACCTATTTTCGGTTGATCGAGAAAGAGCGGCAGATGAACGTGGTGCTGGAGCGCAAGGTCGCTGAACGCACCGCAGAATTGGCGCAGGCCAAGCAGTATTTGGAGAATATCATCACCCACATGGGCGAGGCGTTGTTGCTTCTCAACCCGGAGGGGGAGGTCACCTCGGTCAACCCGGCGGCCTGTCAGATGCTGGGCTATCGCAGTGAGGATCTGCTCGGCATGACCATCGGCGATATCTTTGAGGAGGAGGCCGAGGAGGAGGCCGGAGCTTTCTTCGGCACTTGGCTGGAGGCGCTCATTCGGGTCGGGGTACTGCGCAATATCGAGGCGTGTTTCATCGCCCGCGACGGTCGCCGGGTGCCGATCCTCTTCTCACGCACCGCCATGACCGATGGTGATGGGGCAATTACCGATATTATCTGTATTGCGAAGAATATGACGGGGTATGTGCGGGAGGGGGAGAAGGGGTAAGCCCTGAAAATATTCATGGATATTTTATGGGCAAAACGCTTTACAGGCTCTTGGAGTTGGCGTAAGATTTCAAGTTCATGGGGATGACCCATGAAAAACGGGTCGCCATTTTATGGCTTGTAAAATGGCTTATTTTTTAATCTCTTTTGATGTTGGTTTGGTAAAATGAACGATACAGTAGGTCGGACGGTGAGTGAGCAAGGTATTTCGGGTGAGGAGTCGGGTTCTGAAGATGCTGTCAATTTTCAGCATAATGTAATGGAAATACTCACTTCTATGAAGAGCGGACTCTCCTCTCTGAATGATAGAATTTCTTCTATGGATAGTAAAGTATCTTCCATGGATGGTAAAATATCTTCTATGGATAGTAAAATATCTTCTATGGAGGGTAGGTTTACTGAGCTGGAAGAGAAGATATCCAACGTAGAGAGGAGTGTCGATAGGCTACAAATTGAGATGGATCGGTTGCGAGATGATGTTGATGGGTTGCGAGATGATATGGATGGAGTAGAAAAGAGATCGAAAAAGAACTTTAAGTCTCTTCGAGACAGTGTCAACCAATTAAAAGACAATGAAAAAAAGAGGGAGACCGAACGACTGTATGAAAGAACAGTTGGCCGATCTGGATATGTGCCTCACCGAGGAGAGCAGGTGACAGATACCTTTGCTTTTGTTAGCTCTCCCTCGGGAGAGGAGCGAGATCATCGATTTAAAAGAAAATTATGATTTTTCCATGGGGGCGGGATAATAATACATTTGGTAGAGGATTTTGTGCGACTTTTTTAACAAAGATCTGTTGTGTTATTGGGCCGCGACCTTATGATTACCTTACCGCAGGGTGTTCCGTGCCTGCCTATTTCTATTTTTTGGGGTTTATGAATGCGAAAAATTACTCTTCCTTTTCGCCCTCCTCTCAAGCGACATCTCCCCTT
>SLIM01000196.1 GCA_007135625.1 Gammaproteobacteria bacterium | reverse complement strand
CTAGAGCCTGCGGCGGTGATCGTCGAGATTCTAAACGAAGATGGGAGCATGGCCCGCCGTCCCGATCTGGAGCGCTTCGCCGCCGAGCATGGCCTGAAAATCGGTACCATCGCCGACCTGATCCACTACCGCATCAAAAATGAGAAGACCATCGAGCGGGTCAGCGAGTGTAGCTTGCCCACCGAGCATGGCACCTTTCGCCTAATCGCCTATCAGGATATCGTTGACCATGCGCTACACCTCGCCCTGGTGAGAGGCGAAATCCAGAGCGACCAGCCGACCTTAGTGCGCGTCCACATGCAGAGCAGCTTGTGCGACCTGTTTGACACCAGCCACAACGGGTGCGGCTGGCCGCTACGCAGCGCCATGGCGCAGATCGCCCGTGCCGACAATGGCATTCTAATCGTACTGCGCAACCACGACACCACTCGCGAGATCCTGGAGCGGATGCGCGATTTGCAACTGCATGAGGCCGATGATGCCGTCCCCAACCGCCCCAAAAGCGGCCACCTGCGCACCTACGGAGCCGGGGCGCAGATTCTCGGAGATCTTGGCGTGCATAAACTGCGCATTTTGAGCGCCCCGAAAAGTCTTCATGCCATCTCCGGTTTTGATCTGGAGGTGGTCGAATATGTCGAGTGCGAGTAGCCACACGCCACCCCCGATTTCACCCATGAACCGAAGAGGCCGAAGATGCCAATTTCTACTCTTGAAGGCAAGCTGATCATTGAACAGGCGAAGTTCTGCCTAGTGGTCTCCCGTTGGAACTCCTTTGTCGTGGAGAGCCTGCTGGAAGGGGCGCTCGACGCCCTCAAACGGCACGGTGCCAACGACGAAGATCTTACCATTGTGCGCATTCCGGGAGCCTTTGAGATGCCGCTCGCGCTGGAACGAATCGCCGCCAAAGGGGGATATGATGCCATTATTGCTCTGGGAGCAGTGATTCGTGGCGGCACTCCCCACTTCGACTACGTCGCCGGAGAGTGCGTCAAAGGGATGGCCCAGGTGAGCCTCAAACACGCCATTCCAATCAGCTTCGGCGTACTCACCGTAGACACCATCGAACAGGCGATTGAGCGGGCCGGTACCAAGGCCGGCAACAAGGGACACGAAGCCGCCATGTCGGCAGTCGAAATGGTCAACCTGCTGCGCCAGCTCGCCTAAGGCCCGCCCCACAATGAGCCGCAAACGCAGCAAAGCCCGCAGTCACGCCGTTCAAGCCCTCTACCAGTGGCAACTGACCCGCCACAGCCTGAGCGAAATCTACGACCAGTTTTTGAGTGAAATTGACCTGCGCAAGGTCGAGATCAGCTACTTCAAAGAGCTGCTGTTCGGCGTTCCCACCCATCTCCAAGCGATTGATGAGCAGCTCAAACCCCTTCTCGACCGCGCCATCGACTCGGTCGATCCGGTCGAGCGGGCGATTCTGCGCCTCGGAACCTACGAACTGCTCCACCACCCCGAGATCCCCTACCGGGTGATTCTCAACGAGGCGATTGAGCTGGCCAAGGTGTTTGGTGCCGAACAGGGACACCGCTACGTCAACGGCGTACTCGACCGCCTGGCAAAGCAGCTACGGCAGGCCGAGATCGGCACGCCCCCTCTCACCGGTAGCCATGGCCAAGGGTGAGTTTGCGCTCATCGAGCGCTACTTCCGCCACTGCGGCGCAGCCCGCGACGACCTGCTGCTGGGGATCGGCGACGATGCCGCGCTGCTCACCCCGCCCGTCGGCATGGCCCTTGCGGTTACCACCGATACCCTAGTCGCCGGGGTTCACTTCTTTCCCGACGGCGACTACCGCGCCCTCGGCTGGAAGGTGTTGGCGGTCAACCTGAGCGACCTCGCCGCGATGGGGGCCGAACCGGCGTGGGCGACCCTGGCCCTCACCCTGCCGCACCCCGACCCGGCACTGCTCACTGCGTTTTCCGAAGGGTTTTGCGCCCTCGCCCGCCACCACCGGCTCGCGCTGGTCGGCGGCGACACCACCCGAGGCCCGCTCGCCTTCACCGTGCAGTTACATGGTTTTGTCGCTCCACAACGGGCGCTACGCCGCGACCAGGCCCGCCCCGGCGACCTGATCTACGTCACCGGCAGCCTCGGCGATGCCGCGCTGGCACTGCGTCAAATCGAGCAGTGGCGCAGTGGCAGCGCTCCCCCGCCTAGCGACCCGGCGCTGCTGGAGCGTCTCCACCGCCCTACCCCGCGCCTCGCCGAAGGGGCATTCTGCGCCGCCCACCACGCCCGCTGCGCAATAGATCTCTCCGACGGCCTGCTGGCCGACCTCGGCCACATCTGCCAGCGCAGTGGGGTAGGTGCCGAAATCGACCTGCAACGCCTTCCGCTCTCGCCCGCCGTGCGCCGCGAGATTGCGCAAAACGCCGCATGGGAACTCCCCCTCAGCGGCGGCGACGACTACGAACTCTGCCTCACCCTCCCCGCCGCTGTCGCCGCTCCCCTGCTCGCCGACTACCCGCCCCACCTCGCCCCGCTCACCGCCATCGGCGAAATCACCGATGGCGATACCATCCGCTGCCGCCACCCCGACGGCGGTGACTTCACGCCTATCGAGAGCGGCTATGACCACTTCCGCTAGACCGCGCCCGAACTGGCGCAACCCGATCCATCTGCTCGCCTTTGGACTCGGCTCCGGGGCCGCGCCCAAAGCCCCCGGCACCTTCGGCACCCTCGCTGCCCTCCCGCTCTTCCTGCTGCTGCAACCGCTTGACCCGTGGCTCTACCTCGCCATTACTGCCGCCGCCTTTCTCTTCGGCATCTGGATCTGTGGACGCACCTCCCGCGATCTCGGGGTACATGATCATAGTGGAATTGTGTGGGATGAGTGGGTGGGACTTTGGGTCACCCTCTGGCTGGTTCCTCCCGGCTGGGGCTGGATCGTTGCCGGTTTTCTGCTGTTTCGGCTGTTTGATATTCTCAAACCGCAGCCGATTAAGTGGATTGACCAGAAGGTGGGCGGTGGTCTTGGTATTATGCTCGATGATCTTCTTGCGGGACTCTTTGCCTTGGCGATTTTGCAGGGGGTTTATTGGTTGGTATAGCGGTACCGCAGATCCATTCCGCAATGCCGCTCCTCCAGAGGCGTAACACTCGGTAATGGTGGGTGTTAACCCTTTCCACGCCGGAACGGTCTTGGCCATCCTTCCGTCCAATACCCTGACTGGAGAGTGCAAAACGGGGCGTTTTGCCCCAAGGACTCAGCCACTTACGGCGGAACTTTCGCTGTGAGCGGTCAAGGTGGCCGGAGCGACGATCAAGGCCGCCGGAACTTTCACCCAACCAGATGCGCCACGCTTTGCGCGGCACGCTAACGCCTGAATTAAGCCGCGTTGCGAAGCGGCATCGGCTTGAATGAATTGTTAGATTAACTGGCAAGATAATTAACGAGTTCGTTAGGGTTTATAACTAACGTATTAAT
>SLIM01000234.1 GCA_007135625.1 Gammaproteobacteria bacterium | reverse complement strand
GCCCCCTTGCGAGTTGGCACCCAACTTGCTGCAAAAATTTCACCCGCTACTTTTTTCACTACCGTTATATCCCATCGGATATTGCACTACAACCCGAGAAGGAGAATCACCCATGCTCTCAGTTAACCCCCTTTTTCGTCGGCTCGCCGTGTTTGGTGTCGCCGCCCTACTGCTCAGTGGCACGCTACACGCAGCAGAGCCGCTGCGCCTTGCGGTGGCGGCCAACTTCACCACCACCATGGAGCGCCTCGCCCAAGCCTATGAACAGCAACACGGCGTACCGAGCCAGATCAGCAGCGGCTCCTCCGGCAAGCACTACGCCCAGATCCGCCAGGGTGCCCCCTTCGATCTCTTCTTCTCCGCCGACAACGTGCGCACCGCCGATCTGGAGAGGGAGAGCCACGGCGTGGCCGCTACCCGTCAGGTCTACGCCCTAGGGCGTCTGGTGTTGTGGAGTCCCGATCCCGCAAAAATCCCCGCCGATGGCGCGGCCCTGCTCGCCAGCCAGAACTACCGGCGGCTAGCGATGGCCAACCCCCGGGTGGCCCCCTATGGAGCCGCTGCCGAGGCGCTGCTGGAGGGCTTGGGCCTTAATCTGCCGCGTGGGCGGGTGGTAATCGGGCAGAGCTTGGGGCAGACCCTGAACTTCGTCACCTCGGGCAATGCCGAGATCGGCTTGATCGCCCTCTCCCAGGCGCGTATCTATGAGCGCGAGCATGGAGCGGGTTCCCGTTGGCTCCCCGCTGAGGAGCTCTATCCCTCGATCATTCAGGAAGCGGTTGTACTGCGCGCCTCGAAGCAACCAGAGGCCGCCCAAAAACTGCTGGCCTGGATGCGTGACGATCCCAGCGCACGGGCCATCATCGAGGAAGATGGCTACCGTTTGCCCTAATCCAGACCTTCCGCACCTTGCCCTTATAACCCACTGATCTGAATAAATTACTATGTTTTTCTATGGTCATGCCAAAAAGAAATGCATCTTTTGAGTCAATGTTTTGCGTGTGGGTGCAGAATGTGGGCTAATCATCCATTTGCCTAGGAATTGATCGCTATGAGCGACTGGCTAAACCCTGACGATCTCACTGCGCTCTGGCTCACTCTGCGCCTCGCGGCGGTGACCACTGTGGTGCTGCTGATTCTCGGCACCCCGCTGGCCTGGTGGCTGGCCCGCACCCGCTGCCGGATCAAGCTGTTGATCGAATCGGTGGTGGCCCTGCCGCTGGTGCTGCCGCCTACCGTGTTGGGCTTTTATGTGCTGCTGATGCTTGGCCCCGAGGGGCCGATCCAGTCCCTTGGTGGCCCGGCACTGGCCTTTACCTTTACCGGGCTGGTGATCGGCTCGGTGCTCTACTCCTTGCCCTTCGTGGTGCAGCCGCTGCAAAACGCTTTCAGTGCAGTGAGCAATGATCTGCTGGAGGCCGCTGCCGCGCTGCGCGCTAGGCCCTGGGATCGTTTCGTTAGCATCGTGCTGCCGTTGTCGCTGCGCGGCTTTCTCACCGCGACAACGCTGGGCTTTGCCCATACCGTGGGCGAGTTTGGCGTGGTGCTGATGATCGGCGGCAATATCCCCGGTGAGACCCAGGTGGTCTCCATCGCCATCTACGATCATGTCGAGGCGGTGGACTATCAATCTGCCCACACCCTCTCGGCACTGCTGCTCGGCCTCTCCTTCGTGCTGCTGCTGCTGCTCTATATGATTAATGGACGCTTTAAGATGGGGGCTAGCAACGCATGATTGAGGTCGATTTTTACCTCCAGCGGGAGGATTTTACCCTGCAACTGGCCAGCACCCTGCCGGGACGTGGGGTCACTGCGCTCTTCGGGCGCTCCGGCTGCGGCAAAACCACCTTGCTACGCTGCATCGCCGGGCTGGAGCGTCAGGTGCGTGGCCACCTGCATGTACAAGGCGAGGTGTGGCAGGATGAAAAGCAGTTTCGCAAGCCGGAACAACGCCCCATCGGCTATGTGTTTCAGGAGGGGCGGCTCTTTCCCCATCTGAATGTGCAGCGCAATCTGGAGTATGGTCTGCGCCGCATCCCGCTCACCGAGCGCCAGATTAAGCCCGCCGATGTGGTGGAGCTGCTCGGTCTGGGAGAGCTGACCCGCCGGCTGCCCGCCGAGCTATCCGGTGGCCAGCGTCAACGGGTGGCGATTGGGCGTGCGCTGCTTACCAGCCCCAAAGTGTTGTTGATGGATGAGCCGCTGGCGGCGCTCGATGCGATCAGCAAGGCGGAGATTATGCCCTATCTGGAGCGGCTGCATGGGGAGCTGGATATTCCGCTGCTACTGGTTAGCCACAGTCTGGAGGAGGTTAGCCGCCTGGCCGACTACATGCTGCTGCTGGATGCCGGTCGTTTGCAGGCCGCAGGCCCGCTGCAGGAGATGCTGACCCGCCCCGACCTGCCGCTGGCCCACAGTGCTAACGCTTCGGCGATACTGGAGACGACGGTGGTTGAGCATGGCGAAGACCAGATGAGCGTTCTCGCCTGTGCCGGGGGGCACCGACTGCTGATCTCCCGCGAGAATATTCAAACCGGCCAGCCGGTGCGAGTACGCATCCTGGCCCGCGATGTCGCCATTGCCTTGCAGCCGCCGCTGGAGTCGAGCGTCAACAACTGCCTTCCGGTGGTCATTGCCGAGATCAGCGACGACCCCCACCCCGGCCATCGGCTGCTGCGCCTCGATCTGGAGGGGCAGATTCTGCTTTCGCGCATCACCCGCCGCTCCTGCGAACGGCTGGCGCTGGAGCCGGGAAAAGCGGTCTATGCCTTGATTAAGGGGATTACGTTGGAGTGAAGAGATTTGGCAGATCTCTAGCGGGCTTTTCTCCACCTAGCCCCGACTCTTCCCCTCTGATAGCGCATGCCTCTGGTGCGGTGCGCGGTTATCGCTACCAGCCACGTTCAAAGCATCCGTGAAGAAAACAAGCTGCGTGGCAGTATCCCCGTCACCAGAGATCAGATGATAGCCTGCAAGCCCTTGTCGGCGATGACATTGAGCAGCTTGAGGGCCGGCCCCGAGGGATGGGTTTCACCCTGCTCCCATTTTCGCACGGTCGAGACCGACGTATGTAAGTGAAGGGCGAACACCGGTTGACTGAATTTCAAACCTTCGCGCAGATGCTTGATGTCGGCAGCAGTGAACTTGCGCACCGGGGGAGGGTGGGTTGCGTCGAACTCGTGCATCGTCATCTTACTGATCGCGCCCACTTCGTGGAGCGCGGCCAGGTCGTCACGCAGCGATTCAATGATCTTGCTCACAATACACCTCCACTAATAGACCCGACTGCAATGCCTTTGACAGGGAGTTCCCAGACAGTTCCAAAAATACCTTGCCGACGTATTGCAGCGCTTTCCTCTCGTCCTGCGTGATGTTCGCCTTGTAGCTTTTCGGGAACCCATGCAGGAACACGTAACGGCTACCGATCCTGGCCGACAGCAGTGT
>SLIM01000036.1 GCA_007135625.1 Gammaproteobacteria bacterium | reverse complement strand
AGGGTCGAATTCATTCGGCCAGCGGGGATGTGCGAATGAATTCGCACCTACGTTTTACAGCAATGGGTAGGGTCGAATTCATTCGACCAGCGGGGATGTGCGAATGAATTCGCACCTACATTTTACAGCAATGGGTGGGGTCGAATTCATTCGACCCCGATTTAACAAACGGGATATTGCAGGATGATTCAATGCCATACGATGATCTTCGCAAGGGCAGGGTTTCGATTGCGGAGCATGCCTATTTCGTGACCACGGTGACCAAAGGTCGTCGCCCTGTTTTCAGCGATCTCTACCATGCCCGTTGCGTGGTGCAAGAGATGCGAAGGCTGCAAGCGGAAGCGGCGCTATCATCTTTGGCCTGGGTGCTGATGCCGGATCACCTGCACTGGCTGTTCCAATTGCGCGATGGCTGGGAATTGGCTGAGGTGATGAAGCGGCTCAAGGCACGCACCGCACGGGAAATCAATCGCCGCGAAGGCAGCGCTGGAACCTTATGGCAGCGGGCCTATTATGATCACGGTCTACGGGAGAATGAAGACCCGCTTGGCATCGCCCGTTACATCGTCGCCAATCCGTTGCGTGCTGGATTGGTTAAGCGGATCGAGGATTATCCGCATTGGGATTCACATTGGTTGGACGAGTGAATTCTACAGCACCCCGATATAAGGTCAAATTTATTCGACTTTACGCTACGTTACGCTGCCCGCTTCCGGTGGATGGTGTAAGATGTAAAATGGAAGCCGTTGGTTTAGACAGGTCTTCTGTTCTCTGTTCTCTGTCCTCTGCACATAGGAGATTGTTGGGTGAGACGTAGGGAAGTGGTCGCCGGGTTATTGGCGTTAAGTGGAGGGGCATGGCTGCCGGGCTGTAGCGCGAGGCGCACGCTGCGAGTCGGGCTGCACACCTGGATTGGTTATGAGTCGCTCTATCTGGCGGAGGGGTTTGGCTGGCTGCCGGAAGGGGTGCTGCTCCACTCGACGGCGAATGCTAGTGCGTCACTGGCAGCGCTGCACGAAGGGCGGGTCGAGGTGGTAGCCCTGACTCTGGATGAGGTGTTACTTGGACGGGCGCAGGGGTTGCCGCTAACGGCGGTGCTGGTGTTTAACGTCTCGGCGGGGGCGGATGTGCTGGTGGTACGCCCCGAGGTAACGGAGTTGGCCCAATTGGCAGGGCAGCGGGTGGCGGTGGAGCGCTCGGTGCTGGGTGAGCTGATGCTGGCCAAGGTGTTGGCGCGGGCAGGGTTGCAGGAGGAGCAAGTCGAGGTGGTCGATCTGCCACCGGATCGCCAGTTGGCGGGGTGGCGTGAGGGGCGGATTGATGCGGCGGTGAGCTATGAGCCGACCGCCTCGCTGCTGGAGGCGGAGGGGGGACGGCGGCTGTTTGATAGCCGCCAGATCCCGGAAACGATTTTTGACGTATTGGCGATTCATCGCGAGCGGATTCGCGGGCGGGAGGGGTTGTTGCGCGGGCTGCTGGCGGCCCACTTTGTGGCGCTGGATCACATTCGGGTGAGTCGCCAGGATGCGCTCTATCGTATCGCCTCGCGTCAGCGGGTGGCCCCGGAGGTGGTGCAGCGAGCGCTGGCCGGGGTGGCGCTGCCGGGATTGGCGGGAAATCGCGGTTATCTGTTGGCCGGTTCGCGCTTCGATCAGGCGGCGCAGTTGCTGGAGCAGATGCTGCTGGAACGCGACCTGTTGCCGTTTGAAGATGGGCGGGCGCTGCTCTTTGACGGGCGCTACCTGCCGCCGACGGATGGGCGGAGGAGAGGGTGAGCGCCAGCGCCAGCGGGCGCTACGGGTGGCTGCTGCTGCTGTGGATGAGTGGCGGGGCGCTGGCCGATAGCTTGACCCTGGGGGTCTTTGCCTACCGTCCGCCTGCGGTCATGGTGGAGCGCTATCAGCCGTTGGCCGACTACTTGAGTAGCCAGTTGTCGGGGCGGGAGGTGGTGTTGCGGGCCTTGACCCTGGATGAGATGGAGCTGGAGCTATCGCGCCAAGGGCTGGATCTGGTCTTCACCAATCCGGTTCACTACCAGTTGATCCGTAGTCGTAACACCCTCTCCGGGGCGTTGGTGACGCTGGTCAATCAGCACCACGGGGTGGCGGTCTCCAGTCTCGGCGGGGTGATTTTTACCCGCGCCGATCAGCCGTCCATTCAGCGGCTGGAGGATCTGCGCGGGCGGGTGGTAGCGGTGCCGGGGCGGCGCTTTCTGGGGGGCTACCAAGCGCAACACTTTGAGCTGCTGGAGGCTGGGATCAATCTGCCGCAAGTGGCCACGGTGATCGAGGTGGGGAGCCATGATGCGGCGGTGCAAGCCGTTCTGGCGGGGCGGGCCGAAGTCGGTTTTGTCCGCTCCGGGGTGCTGGAGGCGTTGCAGCAAGAGGGGCAGCTCGAGCCGGGGGCGCTGCGGGTACTCCATGTGCAGAGCCTCGGCAGCTACCCCTACGCCGTCTCCACCCGCCTCTACCCCGAGTGGCCGGTGGTGGCGCTACCCCATCTCGATGCGGCGGTGGTGCGCCAGGTGGCGGCGGCGCTGCTGCTGCTGGAGCCGGGGCATCCGGTGGCGCAGGCGGCAGGCATCGCCGGTTTTATGCCGCCTGCCGATTACTTGCCGGTGGAGCAGTTGAGTCGCCGTTTGCGGCTGCCGCCGTTTGATCAGCAGCCCGAGATTACCTGGTTTGACATCTGGCAGCAACATCAGGCAGGAATTGTGGTTTCTCTACTGCTGCTGCTGGTGAGCGGGCTGCTGTCGCTGCTGTTGCTGCTGCACAACCGCCGCTTACGCGAGAGTAGCCGGGCGCTGCGGGCGAGTGAGGCGCTCTACCAGTCGCTCGTCGATTCCCTCCCGATGTCGGTCTATCGAGTTGATCGGGAAGGGGCGCTGACCTTTGCCAACCGCACCCTGCTAAAGCAGCTCGGAGTGTCGCTGGAGCAGGTGCAGGGCAAGCGGGCCTGCGATTTCTACCCGCTGGAGGATGCAGAGAAGTATCGCCAGGACGATCAGCAGGTGATCGCCAGCGGCCAGGTGCTGCATCTGGTGGAGGAGCAGCGCGACCCGCAGAGCGGTGAGCGGCTCCATGTGGAGGTGGTGAAGATCCCGATTGATGACGCAAGCGGTAAGGTTTGTGGTGTGCAGGGGGTCTTTTGGGATGTCAGTGAGCGGGTGCGCGGTGAGCAGGCGCTGGCGGAGAGCCGCAAAAAACTTCTTTATGCGCAATATATTGCCGGTCTCGGTGATTTTACCTGGGAGGTTGCGAGTAACCGGGTCCACTGGTCGGAGGGGATGTGTCGATTACTCGGCTACCCCGCCGATGCGGTGCTGGATCTACAACAGATTAACGCCGATGTCCACTATCCCGAGGATGTGAAGTGGGTCAACCGCTGGCTGCGCGAAAGCCTCCACTCCGGGGAGGAGGTGCTGCATCCACAGGAGTATCGCCTGGT
>SLIM01000304.1 GCA_007135625.1 Gammaproteobacteria bacterium | reverse complement strand
CAGAGCCTCGCTGGTTGCCAAGATGGCCGCGCAGGTCGCGCTCTTTAATCGCACGGCTACGCCCCTCTTCGCTAGCGGTGAGGCGGACCCGATCAAGCACGATGTCGGGCTGAATCCCCTCGGCCTGAATGGATCGCCCGGAGGGGGTGTAATAGAGGGCGGTGGTCAGTTTGATCCCGGCATCGCCGGTAGCGACCGGCACCACCGTCTGCACCGAGCCTTTGCCAAAGGTAGCCTGCCCCATAATCAGGGCGCGGCGGCGATCTTGCAGCGCTCCGGCGACGATTTCGGAGGCGGAGGCGGAGCCTTCGTTAACCAGCACCACCAGCGGAGCGCCGGTCAGCAGATCATCGGGACCGGCGCGAAAGTCCTGGCGCGTCGCCTCATCGCGCCCCTGGGTGTAGACCACCAAGCCGCCGTTGAGAAAGGCATCACTCACCGCAATCGCGGCACTCAGCACCCCGCCGGGGTTGTTACGCAGGTCGAGCACCATCCCCCTCACCTCGCCCTCAACCTCCCCGTGCAGACGCTCGATCAGGCGGTGCATATCCTCCATGGTGTGCATTTGAAAGTGGGAGATACGCAGGTAGAGGTAGCCCTCCTCCAGCACTTCACCGCGCACACTGACCACCTTAATCATTTCGCGCACAATGGATATGGTGAGCGGCTTATCGACCCCTTCGCGCATAATGGTCAGAACAATCTCGGTTCCCGGCTTGCCGCGCATGATCTCCACCGCCTCATTCAGGGTCATCCCCTTGACCGAACGGTCGTCGAGGCGCACGATCAGATCCCCGGCCTCCACCCCGGCCCGCTGGGCGGGGGTGTCGTCAATCGGGGCGATCACCTTCACGAAACCGTCTTCCATCCCGACCTCAATCCCCAGGCCGCCGAACTCCCCGCTGGTTCCCTCGCGCAGTTGCTGGTACTCGCGCTTGGCGAGGTAGGCGGAGTGGGGGTCGAGACCGGCGAGCATCCCGCGAATGGCGTGGTCGAGCAGCTCGTTATCATCGACCTCCTCGACATACTCACTCTTGATAATGCTAAAAATCGCCGCAAAGACCCGCAGTTGATCGAGCGGTAGCGACTCACTCGGGCTGCCCTCCTGATCGTCGGTCATAGCCGCAACGCCCAAGGGAATCAGCGCCCCGATCAGAATCCCCAAAAGCATCCCCCGAAGGGTATAAAATGTAGCCTTCATCGCATTCCTCCGCACATACCGTTATACATTTCTTCTCATCCGACCCGGCCATCGCTAGGCCGCTGACACCAGAGTACCGGGTTGACCGGAGTACCCTTATTGCGTATGGCAAAGTAGAGTCCGGGGGCGGAGCGTCCACCGCTATCACCCACCAGGGCGATCACCTCCCCCGCCTCAACCCGCTCCCCTTCACGTTTAAGCAGGGTCTGGTTGTAGCCGTAGAGCGACATATAGCCGCCGCCGTGGTCGATGATGACCAGCAGGCCAAAACCACGCATCCACTCCGCAAAGGCTACCTCGCCGGCGTGAACGGCCCGCACCGGGGTACCGATGGGGGCCTCAATCAATACCCCCTCCCAGTTCATCCCGGCCTCATTCTTACTGCCGAAATTGGCCGCAATACGCCCGCTAAGGGGCCACTGCAACTTGCCCCGCTGGGTGTGAAACGGCGCACTGGCGGGAGCGGCTGGGCGGGCCGGGCGCTGAATCTCATCGCGTGGGGTGAGCTGCCGCTGTGGCGGAGGGGGGGGCACACTCTGCGCGATGGTCGGTACCGGGCGTGCTGGAGCGGGTGCTGGAGCGGGTGCCGGAGCGGGAGCGGGTTCGACGCTGCGGCTACTGATCCGCTCGACCAGAGAGTGCAGGTGCTCCTGCTCCTGACGCAGTTGGCGTAGCCGCTGCTCGGCACTCTGAATCTCGCGATTAAGCTGTGCCACTAGCTCGGAGCGTGCGTTGCGGGCCTGCTCCAGGCGTGCCCGTTCGCGCTCGGAGAGCTTCTGCACCTCCACCAGTTCGGCCTCACCCCGGGCGATCTCCCGCTCCACCGCTTCTAGCTCGCGCATCTTCTCCCGCAGGGAGGCGATGCGTTCAATGCGTGCCGTGCTGACGTAGCCGTAGTAGCCCATCATCCGGTTAACCAGTTGTGGATCCTCTTGGTTGAGCAGGATCTTCAGGCGGTGATCACGCCCCATCACAAAGGCGGAGCGCAACTGTAGGCCGAGGGCTTCGCGCTCGCGTGCCACTGCCCGCAACTGCTGCTCAAAGCGGGGACGCAGGATGCGCAGGCGGTCGCGATTGCGCTCTAGCCGCTCATTCAGGCTATGCAGGTCGGCAGTGACCGTGCCGATCTGCCGCTCCGAGGTGCGCAGCTCCCCCATCAGCCGATTGAGGCGCTCCTCTGCCGAGCGCCGATCGACCTCCAGTCGCTGAATCTCGCGCTGCACCTGGTCGAGGTCACGGCCACGACTCTCCGCCAGCGGGAGCAGCAGCAGCACTCCGAGCAGCAGCAGCGTTCGATCTCCCCGTCGCCGCCTCATGCGCTCATCCCTGAGACGGCTCGCCCTCACTCCCTGCCGCGCTGCTCTCCTCTTCGGTGAAGTGGAGCAACTGCCGCCCCATCATCTCCTGTGGCTGTTTTAGCCCCATGATGGAGAGCAGGGTCGGGGCGATGTCACACAGCGCCCCGTTGTCGCTGAAGCTGGCCGGGCGACCGAGGTAGATCAGCGGTACCGGGTTATTGGTATGGGCAGTGTGGGGCTGACCGCTTGCCGGGTCGAGCATCATCTCGGCGTTGCCATGGTCGGCGGTCAGCAGCAGCTCCCCCCCCACCTCGGTCAAAGCCTCGACCACCTGCGCCAGGCAGCGGTCGAGGGTCTCCACCGCTCGCACCGCCGCTCCGTAGTGGCCGGTATGGCCCACCATATCGGCGTTGGCGTAGTTGCAGATGATCGCTTCGTAGCGGTCACTCCGAATCGCCGCTACTAACTGCGCGGTCACTTCGGCGGCACTCATCTCCGGTTGCAGGTCGTAGGTCGCCACCTTGGGCGAGGGGACCAGGATCCGCTCCTCGCCCTCATAAGCCTGTTCGACACCACCGTTAAAAAAGAAGGTGACATGGGCATACTTCTCGGTTTCGGCCAGTCGTAACTGGTGCAGCCCCAGCTTGGCGAGGTACTCCCCGAAGCCGTTATTCAGCCGCTCCGGCGGAAAGGCGACCGGCACCTCAAAATCCTTGTTGTACTCGGTAAGGCAGACAAAGGAGGAGAGGCGGGGCGTTACCTGACGCGGAAAACCGGTAAACTCCGGTTCGATAAAGGCGCGGGTGATCTCGCGGGCGCGGTCGGCGCGAAAGTTCATAAAGATGATGCTGTCGCCATCCTGCATCGGGACTGCCTTGCCGATGCGGGTCGGCTTGACGAACTCATCGCCCTCGCCCCGCTGATAGGCCTGCGACAACCCCTCTAAGGCACTCTCTGCCGCGTAGTCACTTACTCCCAGGGTGAGGAGGTCGTAGGCGGGACGCACCCGCTCCCAGCGGTTATCGCGATCCATGGCGTAGTAACGTCCGCACAGGGTGGCGATGCGTCCGCCGCCCAGCTCTGCCATTAGCGCCTGCATCGCCGCTAGCGAGGCGTGAGCGCTGCGCGGCGGGGTGTCGCGGCCATCCAGAAAGGCGTGCAGATAGACCCGTGCGGCCCCGCGCTCCACCGCCAATCGCACCATCGCCTGAATATGCTCCTCCTGGCTATGGACTCCGCCGGGGGAGAGCAGGCCGAAGATATGCACCGCGCCATCTACCGCCATTGCCGCATCCACCGCCTCGGTCAGGGTGCGGTTGGTGAAGAAGGAGCCGGTACGCACGGAACGGCTTACCCGCGTCAGCTCTTGGTAAACGACCCGCCCAGCACCTAGGTTGAGGTGACCGACCTCGGAGTTTCCCATCTGCCCACCGGGAAGCCCCACCTCCGCCCCCGAGGTGTGGATCAGGGTGTGGGGGTGGTCGCTCCAGAGGCGATCCCACGTCGGGGTATTGGCGCCGAGAATGGCGTTGCTGTCGCGCTCTTCGCGATAGCCCCAGCCATCCAGAATCAGCAGCACAACCGGTTTAACTTTGCTTAGCATTGTTGTGTCACTCCTGTCGCTTGCTCTCCTCAGACCTTTGCAGCGCGTTACCAACGGTAGCGAGCTGCACCCTGCGACCCCTTATCCCCCTCGGGAGGAGCGTTTCCGCTCATGCTCCTTAAGGTGGCGCTTGCGCACCCGAATCGCTCCCGGAGTGATCTCGACCAGCTCATCCTCCTCAATAAACTCCAGCGCCTGCTCCAGTGAAAACTTGATTGGCGGGGTGAGCAGGATATTCTCATCGCTCCCTGCTGCGCGGATATTGGTCAACTGCTTCCCCTTCAGCGGATTGACCGTTAAGTCGTTGCTGCGCGAGTGGATCCCGATCACCTGCCCCTCATACACGGCATCGCCGTGCTTAATCAGCAGCCGTCCGCGCTCTTGCAGGTTGAACAGGGCGTAGCCCAACGCTTTACCGGTGGAGTTGGCAATCAGCACCCCATTTTTGCGCGGTGCAATCCCTCCCGTCTGCGCCGGGCCGTAGTGGTCAAAGACATGGTACTTCAAACCGGTGCCGGAGGTGAGGGTCATAAACTCGGTCTGAAAGCCGATCAACCCCCGCGATGGGATCATATAGTCAAGGCGTACCCGCCCGCGCCCGTCGGGTACCATATCCTTCAGATCCCCCTTGCGCTCACCGAGGGCCTGCATCACCGCCCCCTGCGACACTTCGTCGAGGTCTACTGTCAACTGCTCATACGGCTCGCAAATCGCCCCCTCAATCTCGCGAAAAATCACCTCGGGACGTGAGACCGCCAGCTCATACCCTTCGCGGCGCATATTCTCCAGCAGAATCGAGAGGTGCAGCTCGCCGCGCCCGGAGACCCGAAACTTCTCCGGGTCGTTGCCCTCCTCCACCCGTAGCGCGACGTTATGGATCAGTTCGCGCTCCAAGCGATCCTTGAGCTGCCGGGAGGTGAGGTACTTCCCCTCTTTACCGGCAAAGGGGGAGGTGTTGACCTGAAAGGTCATCGACACCGTCGGTTCATCGACCGAGAGCGGCGGCAGCGCTTCGACATGGGCCGGGTTGCAGAGGGTGTCAGAGACGTTGGGGGCCTCTAGCCCGGTAATCGCGACAATCTCCCCGGCACTCGCCGAAGCCACTTCGTTACGCTCCAGACCGTGGTAGCCGTAGACAATACCAATTTTTGCCTTGTAGTTGTCGCCACCGGCCTTCGCCACTACCACCTGCTGACCGGGACGCACCGTCCCGCGCTCGATCCGCCCCACCGCAATTGCCCCGACAAAGCTGTTATAGTCGAGGGTCGAGACTTGCATCCGAAAGGGGGCATCGGGATCGACCTGCGGCGGTGGACAGTGGTTGAGAATCGCCTGAAAGAGCGGGGTCATATCCCCCTCGCGCACATCGTTTTGCTCGCTGGCGTAGCCGTTGATCGCCGAGGCGTAGATGATCGGAAAATCAAGCTGCGCATCGCTCGCCCCGAGCCGGTCGAAGAGGTCAAACATCTGATTGATCACCCAATCGGGACGCGCCCCCGGCTTGTCGATCTTGTTGACCACCACAATCGGGCGTAGCCCATGGCCAAAGGCCTTTTGGGTGACAAAGCGGGTCTGCGGCATCGGCCCCTCTTGGGCATCGACCAGCAGCAGCACCGAATCGACCATCGACAGCACCCGCTCCACTTCACCGCCGAAGTCGGCGTGACCTGGGGTATCGACAATGTTGATCCGATAGTTGTTCCACAGGATTGAGGTGTTCTTGGAGAGGATGGTGATCCCGCGCTCACGCTCCAGGTCGTTGGAGTCCATCACCCGCTCGACCGTACCAAAGCGGTCGCCAAGGGTGCCTGACTGTTTTAATAATTCATCAACAAGAGTTGTCTTGCCATGATCAACGTGGGCGATAATGGCGATATTACGAAGGTTCTCAATCACGGGGGTAGGGTTTCCGGCTGGCAAAGGGTAGATAAGGGAAGATAGGATGTGATTATACCAGCTTTGGCACCCGTTCCCACTGTGGCAACCAAAAACTTTTTCGCCCTCCTCGCTTCAAGCGGCACCTGACAGTTTTCCACCGAAGCGGTGGATAACTCGGTGGAAAAGAGTCTGGATAACCCCCGCAACCCGCGCCAGCAAACGCCCGACGAAGCGCTGTAGCAAATCTATACAGCCCGCTTACTCTTCAAAAAATCAAAGGGTTAGAAAGATCGCAAAGAGGCTGAAGCCGATCTTGACAAAACTGTGAAGGCGAGTTATGGGGGTGTGGAGAAGTGGTGGCGAGGGGCAAGGTGTGGGAGGTCGGCAGAATCACCTTCCACCTCCAACCCTTTCCCCCCTTTTGATGTCGGTCAAGGTTAAACATCGCAACCCGTTCTAAAACTGTGCCTCATGGTTTGACTGCGATCACAGATCGCCAACGGGGAGTGGCAAGATGACTTTCAAGCATACAGGCAGTGGCACTGTCTATCTGGTCGGAGCGGGTGGTGCGACGCAACGCATGAATCTCTTCCGCTTTACAACGTCACTCACGGCGCTCCTCCTGGTGGCCGGTAGTGCCTTGGCGCAACCCCTCCCCGAGCGCCAACAGGCGCTGCGCCACCTGCTGCTCCACGACTGCGGCTCGTGCCACGGACTCTCCCTTAGAGGGGGGCTGGGTCCGCCCCTGCGTCCAGAAGATCTGGAGGGTAAATCCGCCAACTTTCTCGCCGTCGTCATCTACCAAGGCCGCCCCGGCACCGCTATGCCCCCGTGGCACCCCTTCCTCAGCGAGGCTGAGGCACGCTGGTTGGCCGATCTGATCAAAGAGGGAATCCGATGAAACGTTCACTGCTTCTCGTCACCGCCGCGCTGCTCTGCAGCGCCACTCTCCCCGCCGCCGATCAACTACGCGCCACTGGCGACCTCGGGGTCGTCGTAGAGCGTGCCGACGGCTCCCTGCTGCTGATTGAGACCAGCAACAACCGCAGCCTGGAGCGTATTGAGGGGCTAGGGGATCTCTCCCACGCCACCGCCGTCTTCTCCCGCGACCAGCGCTACGCCTATCTCTTCGGGCGCGACGGCGGACTCACCCGGATCGACCTGCTTACCGCGCAGATCACCCACCGGGTGATGCAGGCGGGCAACAGCATCGGCGGAGCGATTTCCCAGGATGGACGGCTGGTTGCGGTCTCCAACTACGAACCGGGCGGGGTGCGCATCTTCGACGCGGAGAGCCTGGAGCTGGTTGCCGATCTTCCCGCCGACTACGGTGCCGCGACCCCCTCCAAGGTCGTCGGGCTAGTCGATGCCCCCGGCAACCGCCTCGTCTTCAGCCTGTGGGATGGCGGAGAGATCTGGATTGCCGACCTTAGTGGTGACCCGAAAAAACCAAAAATTACCAAGTTCAAAGGGATCGGCAAAAACCCCTACGATGCCCTCATTACCCCCGATGGGCGCTACTACATCGCCGGGCTGTTTGGCGAGGATGGGCTGGCGCTGCTCGATCTGTGGCAGCCTCAACTGGGGGTGCGGCGCATCCTTCCCGACTACGGACGCGGCGAGCAGGCGCTGCCGGTCTACAAGATGCCGCACCTCGAAGGGTGGGCGATTGCCGGAGAGTACGCCTTTATCCCCGCCGTCGGCCACCACCAAGTGCTGGTGGTCAACACCCGCGACTGGAGCGAAGCGGGACGCATTGAGGTCGCCGGACAGCCGGTGTTTGTGATCGCCAGCCCCGACGGGCGGCGGGTCTGGGTCAACTTCGCCTTCCCCGATAATGACCAGATCGCGATTCTCGATACCCTCACCCAGCAGCAGGTCGCCACCCTCAAGCCGGGCAAAGGGGTGCTGCATATTGAGTTTGAGCCTCGCGGTGAAGAGGTGTGGGTCTCAGTGCGCGATGAGGATCAGCTTCAGGTCTACGACACCGCCACTCTGGAGCGACGCGCCACCCTCCCGGCGCTCAAGCCCTCCGGGATCTTTCTCACCGCCCGCGCCCACCGCATCGGACTCTAAGCCATGGCCAGCACCCAGCACCTCAGCGAGCGGGAGAAGCGGCTGCTCAATGACTACCAAGAGGGCCTGCCGCTCACCCCACGCCCCTATGCCGCGCTGGCACACCAGCTCGAATGCAGCGAGGCGGAGCTGCTCGCCACCCTGGAGCGGCTACAGGCCAATGGATTGATCAGCCGCGTCGGCCCGGTCTTCCGCCCCAACCGGGTCGGCGCCAGCACCCTAGCGGCGATGGCGGTTCCCGAGGCGCGTCTGGAGGCGGTCGCTACGCTGGTCAGCGCCTGCCCCGAAGTGAACCACAACTACGAGCGGGAGCACTTCTTTAATCTCTGGTTCGTCGTCACCGCCGCCGACCCCGAGCATCTCGCCGAAGTGATCGCCCGCATTGCCCAGCAGAGCGGCCTGCCGGTGATGGAGCTGCCGATGGTCGAAGATTACTACATCAACCTTGGATTTCCACTGCAATGGTCATAAATCACTCCGACCCCCTCGACCTGGAGCTGGTTCACGCGATTCAGCAGGGGTTACCGCTCACCCCCCGCCCCTACGCCGAGATCGCCGAGCGTCTCGCCACCAGCGAGGAGGCGGTAATCGCCCGCATCGCCCGGCTCATTGCACGCGGCGACATCCGCCGCTTCGGCATCGTCGTGCGCCACCGCGAACTTGGCTACTACGCCAATGCGATGGTCGTTTGGGACATCCCCGATGGCGAGGTGAGCCACCTCGGCCCGCGAATCGCCCGCCACCCCAGCGTCAACCTCTGCTACCGCCGCCCGCGCCGCCCCCCGCACTGGAACTACAACCTCTTCTGCATGATTCACGGACGCACCCGCGAAGAGGTCGAGCGCCACCTCGGCGACCTCATCGCAGCGCACCACCTGGAGGCAACCCCCCACACCCTCCTCTTCAGCCGCCGCCGCTTCAAGCAGCGCGGAGCCTGCTACAGCCGCACCACTACCCACACCACCCCGCGCCCCAGCACCGATGGTGGAGTGTACCGATGAACAGCGCGCAGCATAGCGAACTAGAGCGGGCGCTGATCAACAACTGGCAGGGAGGATTCCCCCTCACCCCGCGCCCCTTTGCAGAGATCGCCGCCACCCTCAACCACCGCGAAGAGGAGGTACTTGCCACCCTGCGGCGGCTCCTCGAACAGCGTACCCTCACCCGCTTCGGCCCGCTCTATAATGCCGAACGGATGGGCGGCAGCCTCACCCTAGCGGCGATGCAGCTCCCCGAAAAGGAGTTCGAGGCGGTCGCCGCGCTGGTCAACGATCTCCCCGAGACCGCCCACAACTACCGACGTGACCACGCTCTGAATATGTGGTTTGTACTCGCCACCGACTCCCCGCTAGCGATGGAGCAGAGCCTGCAACGCATTGAGCGCGAGAGCGGCTACCCGGTCTACGCCTTTCCCAAAGAGCGCGAATACTACCTCGGCCTCTGGTTTGAGATCGGCGCGAACGGCGAACGCCGCACCCGCTCGCTGCACGAACCCGCACCCCAGCCCGCGTTTCCCCTCACCCCCTTCGACCGCGCCATCGTTCGCCACAGCCAGGCCGGGCTACCCCTCACCCTCGACCCGTGGGGAGATCTCGCCACCCAGCTCGACAGCTCCCGCGACCAACTGCTAGAGCGCATTCGGGCGCTCCTCGCCAGCGGGGCGATACGCCGCATCGGCCTAGTACCCAACCACTACCAACTCGGCTTTTGCGGCAACGGCATGAGTGTCTGGGACATCCCCGACGCAGCCCTCGACCGCATCGGCCAGACCCTCGGCAACTTCGACTGCGTCAGCCACTGCTACGCCCGCCCCCGCCACCTCCCGCTTTGGCGCTACAACCTCTTCGCCATGGTTCATGGTCGCGACCGCAAAGCGGTCACCGTCCAGATCGAACGCATCGCCACCCACCTCGGCAACGACAGCCGCGCCCACGAAATCCTCTTTAGCAGCGCACTCCTCAAAAAGAGTGGCATGCGAGTTTGAAGGGGAAAGGAGAGACCATGTTTCGGATCAGCCGCTATCTTCACGCCCTCAACCACCCCGCGCCCCACCAGCAACCGGCACCGCCTAGCGGGCCGGTGGTGATCTGGAACCTGGTGCGGCGCTGCAACCTCACCTGCAAACACTGCTACGCCACCTCCGCCGACAAAGATTTTCCGGGCGAACTGAGCCGCTCGCAGATCTTTACGGTCATGGATGACCTACGCGCCTACCACGTCCCGGTACTGATCCTCTCCGGCGGCGAACCGCTCCTCCATCCCGACCTCTTCCTCCTCTCCCGCCGCGCTAAAGAGCAGGGGTTTTACACCGCCCTCTCCAGCAACGGCACCCTCATCAACGAGGAGAACCTCCACGCCATCACCGCCATCGGCTACGACTACATCGGCATCAGCCTTGATGGAATGCGCACCACCCACGACCGTTTTCGCCGCTGCGAAGGCGCTTTTGATGCCGCACTGCACGGCATTCGCCTCTGCCGCGATGCCGGGCTACGAGTCGGCCTGCGCTTCACCCTCACCCAAGAGAACGCCGCCGACCTCCCCGCTCTGCTCACCCTCATGGAGCAGGAGGGGATCGACAAGTTCTACCTCTCCCACCTCAACTACGCCGGACGCGGCTATAAAAACCGCAAAGAAGATGCCCACCAGCGGATCACCCGCGAGGCGATGGATCGGCTCTTCACGACCGTTTGGGAAGATGTCCAGCAGGGCCGCCGCCGCGAGTTCGTCACCGGCAACAACGATGCCGACGGAGCCTATCTACTGCGCTGGGCACACCACCACCTCCCTGACCAGACCTCCCGTTTGGAGTCGATGCTGCGCCACTGGGGCGGCAACGCCTCCGGTATCCAGGTCGCCAACATCGACAACGAGGGGCGAGTTCACCCCGACACCATGTGGTGGGACTACACCCTCGGCAACGTCAAACAGCGCCCTTTTTCAGCGATTTGGGAAGATCGCAGCGACCCCCTCATGGCTGGACTCAAGCAGCGCCAACGCCCCCTTGAAGGGCGCTGCGCCACCTGCCACTACCGTCCGATCTGCAACGGCAACAGCCGTACTCGCGCCTGGCGCACCAGCGGCAACCCTTGGGCCGAAGATCCCGGCTGCTACCTCAGCGATGAGGAGATTGCGCCGCCACCCGCCACCACGAACCCCACCCGCTCGCGTCTCCCCCAGGTCGCCGCGCTCCTGCTCGCAACCGCCCTCAGCGCCCCCCTCATTGCCCCGCAACCGGCACAAGCCAGCTCCCCCCCAGAGCCTGCCCACGAGCTGTTCATCACCTACTGTAGCGTCTGCCACGGCAGCGACCGCCTCGGCGGCAGCGGCCCCGCCCTGCTCCCGGAAAATCTCCACCGCCTGCGCCGCCCCCAGGCCCATAGCGTAATCGCCGAAGGGCGACCCGCCACCCAAATGCCGGGCTTCAACACCACCCTCAACGAACCGCAGATCGCCGCCCTCAGCGACTACATCTACACCCCACTCCCCGAACCGCCCCACTGGGGAGAGGAGCAGATTCACGCCAGCCAAATCGTCTACCACCCCCTCGGCACCCTACCCGACACCCCCCAGTTTAGCGCCGACATCGCCAACCTCTTTATCGTCGTCGAACTCGGCGACCACCACGCCACCCTGCTCGACGGCGACAGCTTCGAACCGATCCACCGCTTCCCCACCCGCTACGCCCTCCACGGCGGCCCCAAATATGCCGAAGGCGGACGCTACGTCTACTTCGCCTCCCGCGACGGCTGGATTAGCAAATTCGACCTCTACAATCTCACCTACACCGCAGAGATTCGCGCCGGAATCAACACCCGCAACCTCGCCGTCTCCCACGATGGCCGCTTCGTCCTCGTTGCCAACTACCTCCCCCACACCCTGGTGCTGCTTGATGCCCGTGACCTCACCCCGATTCGGGTCATCCCCGTCACCGACCAGCAGGGCAACAGCTCACGAGTTAGCGCGGTCTACACCGCCGACCCGCGCTACAGCTTCATCGTTGCCCTCAAAGATATCCCGCAGGTGTGGGAGATCAGCTACCGTATCCCGCCACCACGCGGCTTCGGGATCTGGGTTCACGACTACCGCATCGGTGCCGGCGGCGAACCCGACCCACGCGGCAACTTCCCGATCCGTCGCATTCACGTTAAAGATTATCTTGATGACTTCTTCATCGACCAAGAGTACCGCTTTATCGCCGGCAGCAACCGCGACGGCGGCGGCCAGGTGGTCGATCTCGACCTTGGACGCGCCGTGCGCAACCTTGAACTCCCGGAGATGCCCCACCTCAGCTCCGCAATCAGTTGGCAACAGGAGGGGCGCACCCTCCTCGCCGCCCCCAACATCCAAGCGGCCAAGGTCACCCTCATCGACACCAGCGACTGGACCCGCATCAAAGAGATCGAAACCCTCGGCCCCGGCTTCTTCATGCGCAGCCACGAGAACTCCCGCTACGCATGGACGGATGTCTTCTTCGGCGAACACCGCGATGCCATGCACGTCATCGACAAACAGACCTTGGAGATCGTCAAAACCCTCCGCCCCGCCCCCGGAAAAACCTCCGCCCACGTCGAATTCACCCGCGATGGCCGCTACGCCTTAGTCAGCATCTGGGACGACGACGGCGCCTTAGTGATCTACGACGGCGAAACCCTCGAAGAGGTGAAACGCATCCCCATGAAACGCCCCTCCGGCAAATACAACGTCTACAACAAACTCAGCCGCTCCGAAGGGACAAGTCATTGAGAGGTTCGAGATTCGAGATTCGAGATTCGAGATTCGAGGTTCGAGGTTCGAGGTTCGAGGTTCGAGGTTCGAGATCCTCGCGCCTCGCGCCTCGCACCTCGCACCTCGCGCCTCGCACCTCGCGTCTCGCGCCTCGCGCCTCGCACCTCGCGTCTCGCGCCTCGCACCTCGCGCCTCGCACCTCGCACCTCGCGCCTCGCACCTCGCGCCTCGCGTCTCGCGCCTCCCCTCTCCGCCACGGGAACCTCGCGCTATCCCCATAGGT
>SLIM01000168.1 GCA_007135625.1 Gammaproteobacteria bacterium | reverse complement strand
TGTTAGGAGCGATTGTGCTGTACGGCTCGCTCGCTGCCTTGGTGCAACAGGGGCTGACCCTCTTGGGTGCGCTGGTCATGCTGCTGATGATCGTTGCCGGTGGCGTGGCGCTGCTCTACTACTTGCGCGAGTAGGCGGTTCTCTCCCGCGCAGCGGTGGGCATCCACCCTACGCAGGTAGCCAGTAATCAAAGGGGGTCGCGCTGCTATCACGGTACTTTGCCTCGGTCACCAGCCCACTTGCGCCGAGCTGACGGCGGGCAGCGAGCAGAGCGTGGTGAATACGCGGATCGTGTACCCGGTAGTGCTGCGCCAGACCCGCCTCGCCGGGAGCGACACAAGGCTGCTGAAAAACGGCGCGATAGAGTCCGCTCATCATCGCATAGCGCCCGGTCATTAACATATTGACCGCATTTTTGATCTGCTCAACCGCCTGCTTCTCCGCCTCTTCTTCGATCAAGAGAGTGGTCACCAGCATCACCGCAATGGCGTGCAGAACATCGTACTGGACATGCGCAATGAACACAAAAAGGTGTTTGCGCGTAAGGGGGTGCTGCTCGCGCTCGGCAAAGCGGATCACTCCTCCCAGCAACAGGCTGAAAAACTCGGGAACCCCCCACTCCATCCCCAGGCCGACCGAGGCGAGCGCCTCTAGCGGGGTGAAGTCGGGGTGACCGGCGACCAAACGCTGGATCAAGATATTATCCGCCACCTCGGGAAGGAGCGGCACATCCTGCTCACCGAAAGGGACTTCCAGCCCTTCCAGCAGCCAGCGGTACATCACAATATGGGTGGTCGAGTTAAAAATCCTCTCCAGCTCGGGGTACTCCTCCAGGCTGGCGGTGCCGACTCCATACTCATCGGCAAGCAGTTGGGCAAGAACGATCTGGGTCAGCTCCGAAGCGCGTTCACTGAGGATCCCAAACGGCGGTGGAGTGAGGGAGGAGAAGCGGCCACAGGCGAGAGCAACACATTGGCGGGTATTTTTGATCTGATTAAAGTAGTGAGTCGCGAAGAGGCGTGCTTGGGGGAGAGTAAACTCGGCGCGAAAGATGCGCAGGAAAAAGGGGTGGCGCCATACCGGATGATCCATCACATGGTCGTGTAGCTCACGAAACAGCCCCGCTAGCCGTTCCGGGGTGATTCGCCGCGCTAGCCGCTCCCCCTCCTCCGCGCTCAGATGGGCAAAACCCAAGGCCCCTTTGAGCGGGTGGTGCTTGGCCGTCATGCGCGCAATCGCCGCCTCAAAATCTTTGCGCTGGCTATGCGTAAACCAACGAAGAATCTCCTCCGGCTGCATCTCCAGCAGATTGGGCAGGGGGTGGACTTCGGCGGGAAGGCGCAGGGTGCCGTCGTCGTTGCGGATAAAAAGATCGCTGGATAGAGCCATAATATTCCCTCGATATAGCAGAGGACAGAGGAGAGAGGAGAGCTGGCCGGTCGAGCGGCGCCCCGGGGCGGTGCTATTCGACCTTCGCCATCGCCACAGTATAGGTTTTTCCCTGTTTCACCTTTTCGTAGTTGCCGAAAACCTCTTCAAAGGCACGGGCGATAAAGCGCCGCAGGCCGGTGATGGTGACCACGTAGATCCGCCCGCCCGGTCGCAAGCGCTCCAGGGCATCGTAGAAGTAGAGGTAGTATAGCTCTTTCCCGGTCTTGGCGGGAAGGTTGGAGAGGATCAGGTCGAAGCGGCGCGGGCCGATCTGGTCAAAGCCGTTACTGAGCAGGATCTCGACGTTGTGAATCCCGTTTTTTTGCGCATTTTTACGGCTATATTCGACTGCGACGAAGTCCTTATCCACCAGTACGCTGGTGCCGTTGGGGGCGAGCCGGGCGAGGGTCAGGCCGAGCGGGCCGTAGCCGCAGCCAAGATCCAGGGTGTCATCGTCGGGGCGCACCTCCAGGTGGTCGAGCAGCAGCCGACTCCCTTCATCAACCGCCTTGGGGGAGAAGAGTCCCCAGGTGGTGTGAAAGGTCAGGGGCTGGCCGCAGAGGGTCTCGCTAAAGACAATATCTTGACGCAGACCCTTTAGATAGGCGCGGGTCTGGGGGTCGATGAGGGGGCGGTGCATGGGGGGTTCCTTTCTGGTAGATACTCTTCTCCGCACACCGGACAGTGGGGGTCGGGGGCGAGGCGCAGGGTGCGAAAATCGGCCCGCAGAGCATCGTAGAGCAGCAGCCGACCGTGCAGTGAGCTGCCGATGCCACTCAGATGTTTGAGCGCTTCGGTCGCCTGCAAGCTGCCGATCACACCGACTAAGGCGGCGAGGACACCGTTCTCGCTGCACCGCTCGCTCTCCTCCCCCGCTTCGCTGTAGAGGCAGTGGTAGCAGGGATCTCCCGGTTTGCCACCAAACAGGGTGAGCTGCCCCTCAAAGCGGATGGCAGAGGCGGAGAGGAGCGGGATCTGGTGGCGGCGACCGAGACGATTGAGGGCGAAGCGGGTGGGGAAGTTGTCGCTACAGTCGAGGACCAAATCGACCTCGGCGACCTGCTGCCCCAGCGCCTCTTCGGTCAGCCGCTGGTTGATCGGGGTGACCTGGCAGTCGGGATTGAGCGCAGCGAGGGTGCGGGCGGCGGAGTCTACCTTGGGTTGACCGATAGTCGCCGTAGTGTGAATGATCTGGCGTTGCAGGTTGGAGAGGTCAACCTGGTCGAAATCGAGCAGCCGCAGCCGCCCTACCCCGCCAGCGGCGAGATACATGGCGACCGGTGAGCCGAGTCCACCAAGGCCGACGATCAGCACCTGCGCCGCCTGAAGCCGCTGCTGCCCCTCGATCCCGATCTGGGGAAGCAGGATCTGGCGACTGTAGCGCAGCAGTTGCGGGTCATCCATGGGCGGTGCAGTGGTTGCGGCTCACAGCCCGAGCTTATGCTCTAAATAGTGGATGTTGGCCCCTCCGGCAATAAAAGCGGCATCCTTCATGATTTCTTGTTGCAGGGGGATGTTGGTCTTAATGCCGTCAATCACCATCTCGGAAAGAGCGATGCGCATGCGTGCAATCGCCGACTCGCGGTTGGCTCCAAAGGTGATCAGCTTGCCGATCATGGAGTCGTAGTAGGGGGGGACGGTGTAGCCCTGGTAGATGTGGGAGTCAAAACGGACACCGGGGCCGCCGGGGACGTGAAGCTGGGTGATCTTGCCGGGACTGGGGAGAAACTTCACCGAGTCCTCGGCGTTAATACGACACTCCACGGCGTGTCCGCGCAGGGTAATATCTTGCTGGGCGTAGGAGAGCGGCTGACCGGAGGCAATGAGGATCTGCTCTTTGACGATGTCTACGCCGGTGACCATCTCGGTGACCGGGTGTTCAACCTGCACCCGGGTGTTCATCTCAATGAAGTAGAACTCACCATTTTCATACAGAAACTCAAAGGTGCCTGCCCCACGGTAGCCGATTCGGCGGCACGCCTCGGCGCAGCGCTCCCCAATGGTGCGGCGCTGCTGCTCGGTAATGCCGGGGGCGGGGGCCTCTTCGACCACTTTCTGGTGGCGGCGCTGCATCGAGCAGTCGCGCTCCCCGAGGTGGATGGCGTTACCGTGGGTGTCGGCGAGTACCTGAAACTCAACATGGCGCGGGTTTACCAGGAACTTCTCCATGTAAACGGTATCGTTGCCGAATGCGGTTGCGGCCTCAGCGCGAGTGAGGGCGATGGCGTTCAAAAGCGCCGCTTCGGTATGGACGACCCGCATTCCGCGCCCGCCGCCGCCGCCCGCTGCTTTAATGATCACCGGGTAGCCGATCTGGCGTCCCATGCGCAAAATCTCGCTACTATCACTCCCCAGCGGCCCCCCTGATCCGGGAACCGTCGGCACCCCGCTCTCTTTCATGGCGGCAATCGCGGTGATCTTATCCCCCATTAGGCGGATGGTCTCGGAGCGCGGCCCGATGAAGATAAAACCGCTCTTCTCCACCCGTTCGGCAAAATCGGCATTCTCTGAAAGAAAACCGTAGCCGGGGTGGATTGCGGTGGCATCGGTCACCTCGGCGGCGCTGATCAGGTTGGGAATCTGTAAGTAGCTCTCGCTGGAGGGGGCGGGGCCGATGCAGACCGTCTCGTCGGCGAAGCGGACATGTTTGAGATCTCGATCCGGCAGCGAGTGAACCGCAACCGTCTTAATCCCCAACTCGCGGCAGGCCCGCAGGATGCGTAGGGCAATCTCGCCACGATTGGCGATAACGACTTTTTCAATCATGGCTATTGGGTCATTCGATGATGAAGAGGGGTTGGTTGTACTCGACCGGTTGGCCATTTTCGACCAGAACTTTTTTAACGATCCCGCTCTTGTCGGTTTCGATCTGGTTGAGGATCTTCATGGCTTCAATGAGGCAGAGGGTATCTCCGCTGCTCACCTTGGTACCCGTTTCGACGAAGTTTTTTGCTCCTGGTGAGGGGGCGCGGTAGAAGGTGCCGACCATCGGCGAGCGGATCAGGTGGCCTTGCAGCTCCTCCGCCGCGTTTGCCCCCCCCTCACTTCCTGCACCGAGAGTGGTCGCGGTTGCCGCCGGGGCGACCGCTCCCCCTGTCGGTGGGGCGTAGAGGGTTGTGGCGGTTCCGATACGGCTAATGCGCAGCGAATTGCCCTCTTCGTGAATCTCGATCTCGGCAACGTCCGACTCTTGCAGTAGCTCAATCAGCTTTTTTATTTTGCGAATATCCATTCAGGTTTCTCTCAGGTTCGGTGGTGCCGCTTCCAAACGCCGAAGCGCGGCGGCGAGGGCCAGTTCGTAGCCCTGTGCGCCAAGTCCGCAGATCAGGCCGGCGGCAATATCAGAAAAATAGGAGTGTTTACGAAACGGTTCCCGGGCATAGACATTCGACAGATGGACTTCGATAAAGGGAATCTCGCTACCACTCAAAGCATCACGCAGGGCAACGCTAGTATGGGTAAAAGCTGCCGGGTTGAGCAGGATAAAATCGACCCGCTCCACCATTGCCCGATGGATCGCTTCAATCAGCAGGTGTTCGGCATTACTCTGCAAAAAAGTCAGTTGATGACCGGCGCTATGCGCCTGCTGCTCCAGACGAAGACGAATATCTTCCAGGGTAACATGGCCGTAGATTGTCGGCTCGCGCACTCCGAGCAGATTGAGGTTCGGTCCATTCAGCACCAAAATGGAGGCCATAGCCAGATACTCTCCAAAAATCGTAGTAATACCTCGGTAGATCGACCTTCAGGCCGTATCCCCACACCCCGCTGCGCTCCAGAGAGGATTCTGCGTTATTTGCGACGAGTTGTCCAGTTCATCGCACGTTTTCATACTATCGCGTCTGATCATTGCTTTTTCGCAGCCTATCCCTCGCTTAAAATTGGTAGAATGGCCGCTTCCAGTTGGCGGCGATTCAAGCCACCGGCGTGGACCATGCGGGTCTTGCCGTTACGATCAAAAATTGCACTATAGGGCATGGCATCAAAGCGGTTGCCGAGTTGCCGGGCGATCCTCATGGAGCGCATGTCACCCAACAGGATGGTAAAGTTTAGCCCATGAATCTCGGCAAAGTTACGCACCAGCGCCTCGTCGTCGGTGGCAATCGCGACCACCTCAAATCCCTGGTCACCATACTCCTTCTGCAGCGCCGCGAAGTGAGGCATCTCGTGGCGACAGGGGGGACACCAAGTGGCCCAGAAGTTGAGCAGCACCACCTTGCCCTGCCACTCGCTGCTGTGGCGGATCACCCCATCGAGGTCGCTCAGGGTGAAATCGGGTAAGGTTGTGGCAACTTCCGGGGGGAGGGTCGGGCGCTCGGGGTCGCTCAACAGCAGCCAGCCCGCCGCGACAAGAGCCAGGCCGATGAGCAGCAGGGCAAAGAGCGCCAGCGGGGTGCGGGCGAGTGGCGGTTTACCGGTACTCACTGCACCGCCTCGCGGGCGTGGCTGGCGAACCGCTCCGCCTCCAGAAAACCGACCAGTCGGTAGTTGCGCCGCTCCACCCCGTCGGGACCGTAGAAAGCGATGACCGGCGGGCCGGGGAGACCGAAGTGGCCCTGCAGCAGTTCGCGATCCTCGGCATCGTTGGCGGTGACATCGGCCTTCAGCAGCACAAAGCCCTGCAGCGCCTGCACCACCCGTGGATCGGAGAAGGTGGAGCGCTCCATCTCCTTACAGACCACGCACCAGTCGGCATAGAAATCGAGCATCACCGGTTGTCCGCGTGCCGCCGCCGCCGCCACCTCGCGCTCGACATCGGCCAGGCTTTTCACCGGGGTGAAAGCGAGTTGCGCAGTCGCCTGACCGGGGGCAGCAGCACCCGCAAAGATACCGCGCAGCGGCTGCATCGTATCGCGCCCTCCGGCGGCGGCACCGACCAACATCAGGGTGCCGTAGATTACCAGCACCAGCCCCAACCCCTTCCACAGCGTATGCCAGCCGGAAAGCTCCTCGGAGAGCTGCTTGAGCGCCCCCATATAGACCCCGGAGACGATCAGCAGCATCCCCCACAGCAGCATTGCCAGAGCGGGCGAAAGAATCCGCTCCAGCATCAGAATCGCCACCGCCAGCAGGCCGACCCCAAAGACCGCCTTAATCGCATCCATCCACATCCCGGCACGCGGCAACAGCCGTCCGGCAGAGGCCCCGATCAGCAGCAGCGGCACCCCCATTCCCAGCGCCATCACAAACAGCGCCGAACCGCCCAGTACCCAGTTCTGGGTCTGGCTGACATAGATCAGCGCCCCGGCCAGCGGTGGAGCGACGCAGGGACCGACAATCAGTGCCGAGAGGAAGCCCATCACCGCCACCCCGGTCAGACTGCCGCCGCGCTGGCGGTTGCTAATGTCGGCGATTTTGCTCTGCCAGCGCGAGGGAAGTTGCAGCTCATAGAAGCCGAACATGGAGAAGGCCAGAGCGATAAAGATGAGGGCAAAGGGGACGATGAACCAAGGGTCTTGGGTGGCGATCTGGAGGTTTTGTCCAAAAGCAGCGGCGAGGACTCCGGCCACCGCATAGGTCATCGCCATCGCCAGCACATAGACTAGGGAGAGAATAAACCCACGATAAGGCGTAAGATTCTTCTGCCCGGCGATAATCCCCGAGAGAATCGGAATCATCGGAAAGACACAGGGGGTAAGGGCCAGCAGCAGCCCGAAGCCGAAGAAGGTGAGCAGCACCCAGAAGGTGCTGCTGCCGCTGAGAATCGCCGCGATCCGATCCTGCTCCGCCACCCTCTCGCCCGCTGCCGCACCACTGCTGGGGGCGGCGCTCGGGGGAGCTGCTGTCGGCGCAGCGGTAGCGAGCTGGGTCGGGGCGGGTAGCTCCAGCTCTAGCCGCTGGCGCTGCGGTGGGTAGCAGATGCCGATCTCGGCGCATCCTTGGGAGGCGACCTCCAGCACGATGGACTTGGCCTCGGGAGTGGTATGTTGCAGCGGCAGCAGCAGCCGGAAATCCTCGGTATAGACGGCGACTTCACCAAAACTGCCGTCGGGACGTACCCCATCTTGCTTCATCAGCGGCGGCGGCAGCAGATAGTCACCGAGCGTGATCCCCTCCCCCTCCACCAGCGTGATCTTCAGCTCGTCGCGATAGAGGTAGGTGGCGGGGGCGATCTGCCAGTCGAGTACCAGGGTCTGGGGATCGGCCAGTTGACTCTCGAAGCGAAACGCCAGCTCCGCCGGCAGCAGCTCATCCTCCTCCTGCACCATGCCGGTGCTGCGACCGAACGCCTCCAGCACCTGCGCCGGGCTGCGCTGCTGCGCCGCAGGCGGTGTCGGCGGCAGGGGCGGCAGGGTGAGGGTAAAACGCTCGCGGTGCGGGGGGTAGCACAGCCCGGCATCGGCGCACCCTTGGGAGCGGGTCTCCAGCACCAGTTGGTCACCACTTCCCGCCTCACGCAGCAGCGGGATGGTCACCTCAACCCGCCCGCGCAGGCTCTCGACCTCGCCGAAAAACTCGTCGTGGTGGGCCTCCCCGCGAGGAATGCTGGGTGGGCCGAGGGTGACTCCAGGGGTTTCGGTCGAAAAAGCGAACTTCTCACGGTAGAGGTAGTAGCCCTCGGCCACCTCCCAGCTCGCCCGCACCTGCCCCGCCCCAATCACCTCAACCGATTGCGGAAAGGCCTCTTCAGGCGGCAGAAACGCTTCGGCTACCCCGTTACCGCTGAACCCGGTCAGCAACAGTAGGGCGAGAACTAGGTTATCGATTCGGTACACTGTTTCACCCACTTTAGGTAGTCTGTCAAACCATCGGTCACACGGACGGCAACCACTTCCGGCAGTTCATAGGGGTGCAGCGCCACAATCCGCTCGCGTAGCGCCGGAAAGGTCGCTGCGCTGCTCTTGATCAGCAGCAACTGCTCCTGCTCCTGCTCCACCTTCCCTTGCCACGCATAGACCGAAATCACCCCAGGAATGCGCGTGACACAGGCGGCCAAGCGCTCGCTCACCAAGGTTGTCGCAATCTGCTCTGCGGTTGCGGCATCGGGAGCGGTGACAAAAACGAGCCGCACCTGCGTATCACCGCTCATCGGAATCCCTCTGCGCACATTCTCAACACTCTGCCCCCATAACTGTGATATAGTACAGTACGTCACTGCGGAAGATCCCGCCAGCCGGTACAACCCGCGTAATGCCGATTTTTGAGCGGCGATAGCGAGCGCTAAAGGATACCAGCATAGCGGCAGATTTTCACCGCCCGATCACTGCGGGTCACCCAGAAACCCGATTAGACCACCGCCGCCGCCCTGCGACGGCCCGCCGAGAGCGCCAGAACCATGCGACCAATTATCTTGTTTCTTCTTCTCTTTGTCATTACTCCACTGACCGAGCTGTATGTTCTCATCGCCGTAGGTGCAAAGATTGGTGCGTTAAGCACCATTCTCCTCACCCTCCTGACCGCCACCGTCGGCATCCTCCTCGTCCGCACCCAAGGACTCGTCACCGCACTCCAGGCCAATGCGGCCATGGGTCGTGGCGAGATACCCGCAGTCGCCATGCTGGAGGGGGTGGTGCTGGTACTCTGCGGTGTCCTGCTGCTGCTTCCCGGTTTCATCACCGACACCATTGGCTTTCTGCTGCTGATCCCGGCACTGCGCTACCGGGTACTGCTCTATATGCTGCAAAGTGCCGCCGTTACCGCCCACGCCCATGCTCATAACAGCTCCGATCCAGATGGATTCTCAGCCAATTACCACAATGACGAAGAAGTTGTGGAGGGGGAGTACGAAGAGGTCAGCCGCCCCAAGCCGTCGATCCCGCACACCCCATCCGACCCGTATAAATCCGGAAAATGAGCAGCGCACACGCGAAGAGAACAGAGGCGGCTCTGCGTTTCTCCTCGGCGATAGCAAACGCAGCAGCGGCTCAAAACTGCCGATTGACCACATAGTCGGCAAGCCAGCGCAACGGATCGGCGGCCTGATCGAACGGCTCCAGAGTGCGCAGGGCGTTGGCCTGGAGTTCACGGGCAAAGGCGCGCGACTCCTCCAGCCCGAGCAGTCCGGGATAGGTCGCCTTGGCAACTTGCTGATCCTTGCCGGAGGTCTTACCGAGGGTGGCGGTATCGGCGGAGACATCCAAAATATCATCCCGCACCTGAAAAGCGAGGCCGATGCATTTAGCGTAGTGATCGAGGGCGCTACACATCGCCTGCGAGGGGCGCTGCGGCCCTTCGGCGGCGAGCAGCACCAACTGGACACAGCTACGAATCAAGGCACCGGTTTTATGGATATGCAGATTCTCCAGTTCGGCCAGGTTAAGCTGCTGCCCCTCGGCGGCGAGGTCGAGGATCTGCCCCCCCGCCATTCCGCGTGAACCGCAGGCAGCGGCTAACTGCTCGATCATCTTGAGCCGTCGCAGTGGGTCGCCACTCACCTCCTCCGCCTGGGCGAGCAGGTGAAAGGCGAGCGCTTGCAGCGCATCCCCGGCAAGAATGGCGGTGGCCTCATCAAACGCCTTGTGGCAGGTGGGACGACCGCGCCGCAAGTCATCGTCATCCATCGCCGGCAGATCGTCGTGAATCAGCGAGTAGGCGTGAATCACCTCAATCGCAGCGGCAATCGCATCGACCCGCTCGGCGGCTATGCCCAAGGTCTCGGCGGTGGCGTAGACCAGCACCGGACGAAAGCGCTTGCCGCCGTGGAGTACCGCATAGCGCATCGCCTGATGGAGGCGCTGCGGGGTGATCTCGGCGGCGGGGAGGTAGCGATCCAAAAGCGCCTCAATGCGCTCGGGATAGTCGCGTAGCAGTCGTTCCAGCTCAGGTTTACTCATGATGAAAGGGTTCCAGTGGGGCATCGGGGGTAGCGGTGGTGAGAATACGGACTTTCTGCTCCGCCTCTTCCAGGGCGTTACGGCAGGTGCGCAGCAGCTCGACCCCTTGGGTGAAGGTAGCCAGCGACTCCTCCAAGGAGAGTTCCCCCCCCTCCAACTGGGCGACCAGCACCTCCAGTTGGCTCAAATCACTTTCGAAGGTGGGAGTATCTGTCGATTTTTTACGCGCCATCTCCGCCCCCCAGTCGGCTGCTCAGGAGTTGGTTCACCTGTTGCGGGTTGGCCTTGCCCTTGGAGGCCTTCATAATCTGGCCGACGAAGAAACCGATCATCTTCGCCTGTTTTTTCTCATCGGCGGTACGGTAGCTCGCCACCTGTTGCGGGTTGTTGGCGAGTACCTCATCGATAATCGCCTCCAAGGCGCTGCTGTCGGTAATCTGGCGCAGCCCCTGCGCGGCAATCACCGCATCGGCACTCTCTCCCTCGCCGCGCCAGAGCGCCTCAAACACCTGCTTGGCCAGCTTGCCGGAGAGGGTCTGGTCGATCATGCGCAGCAGCAGGCCCGCCAGCACCTCGGCAGAGAGCGGGGATCGGTCGATCTCCAGTCCGTCGCGATTGAGCGCGGCGGCAAGGTCGCCGGTGATCCAGTTGGCCGCCTGGCGCGAATCGCCGCAGCGCTTTGCGACCTGCTCGAAGTAGTCGGCCAGGGCGCGGCTCTGGGTGAGCTGCTCGGCCACCCCCTCGGGTAGGCCGTAGGCGCTGGCGAAACGCAGGCGCTTGGCATCGGGCAGCTCCGGCAGTTGGCTGCGAATGGCATCGATCTCGGTCTCTTCCAGCACCACCGGGAGCAGATCGGGATCGGGGAAGTAGCGGTAGTCGTTGGCCTCCTCCTTACTGCGCATGGAGCGGGTCTGATCCGCCGCCGGGTCGTAGAGACGGGTCTCCTGCACCACCGTACCGCCGCTCTCCAATAACTCGATCTGGCGCTCCACCTCGTAGTCAATCGCCCGCTCCAGAAAGCGGAAGGAGTTGACATTCTTCACTTCGGCGCGGGTGCCGAAGCGCTCCTCTCCGCGCCGCCGCACCGAAACGTTGGCATCGCAGCGAAAGGAACCCTCCTGCATGTTACCATCGCAGATCCCGAGGTAACGCACGATTTGGTGAATCTTGCGGGCGTAGGCGACCGCCTCTTTGGCGGAGCGCATATCGGGTTCGGAGACGATCTCCAGCAGCGGAGTCCCGGCGCGGTTGAGGTCGATCCCGCTCATTCCGTGAAAATCTTCATGCAGCGACTTTCCGGCATCCTCTTCCAGATGGGCGCGAGTCACTCCGATGCGCTTTACCACCCCCTCCTCCAGCATAATCTCCACCTCCCCACGCCCGACAATCGGCTGTTCATACTGGCTGATCTGGTAGCCTTTGGGCAGGTCGGGGTAGAAGTAGTTTTTGCGGGCAAAGACCGAGCGCCGCCCGAGTTCGGCATCAATGGCACAGCCGAAGCGCACCGCCATCTCCACCACCTGGCGATTGAGTACCGGCAACACCCCGGGCAGCCCAAGATCAACTGCACAGGCCTGGGTGTTGGGCGCTGCACCAAACGCCGTCGCGGCGGCGGAGAAGATCTTTGACCGGGTGGCCAACTGGGCGTGAATCTCTAGCCCGATTACGGTTTCCCACTGCATCATCTGGAATCCCCAAGCGTATCCATAAAAAACAAAGTTTAATAAACAAGAAGCGAGAGAGAGTATCCCATTCTACCCCAATCGGGTCAACTGGAGGTTCGAGGTGCAGGAGAGATACGAGGTTCGAGGTTCGAGGTTCGAGGTTCGAGGCGCGGGAGAGGTACGAGGTACCGGGAGAGGTACGAGGTTCGAGGTTCGAGGTTCGAGGCGCGAGGCGCGGGAGAGGTACGAGGTACGAGGCGCGAGAGCAGAGCCGGAAGCCAAGGGGGCAATAGTCTCGCACCTCGCACCTCGAACCTAGCACCTCGAACCTAGCACCTCGCATCTCGAACCTAGCACCTCGCACCTCGAACCTAGCACCTCGCATCTCGAACCTCAAATCTCCACAACCCAAACGCGACTTCTCCGCTCTGCTGTTGGCGCTGAGGTTGCCAAGTCTCGGAAAGCGGTGGCGCGGTGGCGCGGCGCTCCTGCTCCAGGTAGATCAATCCGCCGTTGCGAACCCAGCCGCGCTGCTCCAGCAGGGTAAAAAGGGGGGGAAGGAGGGTGGCTGCGGTGTCAAAAGGCGGGTCGAGGAAGAGGATATCGAAGGGGCGTACCGGGGTATCGCGAAGCCAGTTCAAGGCATCGCTATTAACCACTTGCAGCGCCTCCAGGCCAAGCTGGGCGGCGCTACGGGTGAGGGCCTCGGCCACTACGGGCGAGCGTTCCAGAGCGACCACTTCGGCAGCACCTCGCGACAGCGCCTCCAGCCCCAGCACCCCGCTACCGGCGAAAGCATCGAGGCAACGGGCGGAGTCGATCACCGGTTGCAGCCAGTTAAACAGAGTCTCCCGAATACGATCCCCGGTAGGACGCAGACCGGGGGCATCGGGAACCGAAAGCCGTCGCCCTCGGTGGCTGCCAGCAATAATCCGAATCTGCCGCGCCCCGCCATGCTTCACCCCGCCATGCTTCGCCCCGCCATGCTTCGCCGCGCCATGCTGCACCCCGCCATGCTTCGCCGCGCTACGCGAAGAACCCCGCCTCACTGCTGCGCTTCAACCGGCGCTTCAACCGGCGCTTCAACCGACGCTTCGGGCTGCGCCTCAACGCTGCGTCCGAGCTGCACCAACAGCAGTCGCTCAGGGTCGAGGCGGCGCTGAAAAGCCTCACGGATCGAATCGCGAGTAACCGCTTCGACCTGCGCGGTAAAAGTCTCC